>NZ_JAUZMZ010000048.1:0-31102 GCF_036327435.1 Rhodococcus chondri
GGCCGGTGACGTCGAGGGCATGCACGACCTCGTCGCGTTTCCATGCCGGACTCATCAGCACGACAGCGGCGCCGAGCCGCCAGATGCCCAGCACTGCGACGACGAATTCGGGCCGGTTGGACGACATCAGCGCGACACGGTCGCCGGGCAGGACTCCGCGCTCGCGCAACGACGCGGCCAGGCCGTCGGCCGTCGCGTCGAGTTGCGCGCGGCTGTACTCCTGCCGGTCGAACGCCAGCACGGTCCTCTCGGCCATCCCCGTTCCTCACCGCTCCTGTATCGATAGACGAACCTCGCCTCGAGAGCTTTCACTCTCTTGTGTGAGAATAGTACTCTCCAAGTAGTAGAACATTAATACCAGGAGGAGACGGTCCATGGCGAGACCACCTTTGTTTCAGCGCGCGACCGTTACCCGGATCGTGAAGGAGACCGACGACGCCCGCACCTACGTCCTCGCACCCCTCGACGGCCCGTTCACCTACCGGGCCGGACAGTTCTGCACGTTCCACGTCAAGGTGGACGGAACCGATCTGTACCGGTCGTACTCGATGTCGAGCGCTCCCGAGACCGACACCGAGATGATGACCACCGTCAAACGTGTGCCCGGCGGCAAGGTGTCGAACTGGCTGCACGACAACGTGTCCGAGGGCGACGAAGTGCAGATCACCCGCCCGGCCGGCACCTTTCTTCTTCGCCCCGGCGAGGGCACGGTCATCGGCTTCGCCGGCGGTAGCGGCATCACCCCGATCCTGTCGCTGGCAAAGAGCGCGCTGGCCACCACCGACCGCGACGTGCGCCTGCTGATCGCCGACCGCGATCGGTCGTCGGCCATCTTCGACGCCGTGACGGACGAACTCGTCGCGAAGTACCCCGGCCGGCTCACCGTCGTCCGGCACTTCGACGACGAGAAGGGCCTGCTCGATCCCGCAGCCGTCCGGGAGTTCGTCGGTGCGGAGACCACCGCCGACAGCTACCTGTGCGGGCCCGAGCCGTTCATGGACATGATCGAGTCCGCACTCGCAGGCACCGGCCAGGTGTACAGCGAGCGCTTCGGCAGCGCCGCCGAACCCATCAAGCAGGAGGACGAGCCGGCCGCCGCCGCGCCCAGCGCCGAGGTCGAAGGAACGGTGTCGATCCGGCTGGGCAACAAGCGGGCGTCCGTACCGCGGCACCCGGGAGAGACGCTGCTCGAGAGCGCCCGCCGCGCCGGACTCGCCCCGCCGTTCTCGTGCGAGGCCGGCAACTGTGCCACGTGCATCGCGAAGATCACCGACGGCAGCGCGACGATGCGCGTCAACGATGCCCTCAGCGACGACGAGATCGCCGACGGCTACACCCTCACGTGCCAGGCCGTGCCCGACAGCAACGACATCAAGGTGCGGTACGAGTAGACGACATCTGCTCACCGAGCAGTGATCTGCTCAGGAAATTCCTGAGCAGATCACTGTTCGGTGAGTCGGAGTCAGTGCGACGGCGCAGGCACGTCGCTGTGCTCGCCCAGAGCAGGCGGCGCGCCGTACTCGGGCTCGTAACCTCGGATACGAATCGGATTGGCGACGAGACGGAACTCGCCGGCCGTCACCACCGCGTCCGGAGTCTCGGCCAGCGCGTCGGGCAGCGACCGCACCGCGGCCGCCGGCACCCCGAGCGGACGCAACCGGGACTCCCAGCCGATCGCGGTGTCCCCGGCGAGCACGTCGCCGACCACCGCCAGCACCTCGTCGCGACGCCGGGCCCGTTCTGCCATCGTTCCGAAGCCTTCGATGCCCGCTTCCGTCGCGAACAGCCGCCAGAATCCGTCGTGCGTGACAAACAGGGCGAGATACCCGTCTGCAGTCGGAAACAGCTGCGCCGGGACGTAATACGAGTGCGCACCGTTCGGCATCCGGCGCGGTTCGGTGCCTTCGTTGAGATAGGCCGATGCGCGGTAGTTGAGCTGCGAGAGCATGACGTCGCGCAGCGACACGTCCACCTGCCCACCCCGCCCCGACACGATCTGGGCAAGCAGCCCGAGCGCGGCCGTCAGGCCGGTCGAGTTGTCGGCGGCCGAATACCCGGGCAGGGTCGGTGGGCCGTCCGGGTCGCCGGTGAGGGAAGCGACACCCGTGACCGCCTGGATGACGTAGTCGAATGCCGGGTCGTCGCCCGAGTCGAGCCCGTAGCCGGTGAGCGCGACGCACACGATCTTGTCGTTCCATCTGCGCAGGGCGTCGTAGGTCAGACCGAACCGGCGAATGGCCGACGGCTTGAGATTGACCAACAGCGCATGCGCCCCGGCTGCGAGTTCACCGAGCCGGCGCTGCCCCTCATCGGTGGTCAGGTCGAGGCAGATGCTGCGCTTGCCCCGGTTCAGGCTCGCGAAGTACGCGTCGCTCACCTGCCGCGACAGGTCGCCGGTCGGTGGTTCGATCTTGGTGACCTCGGCCCCGAGATCGGCGAGCATCATCGTCGCGTAGGGGCCGGCGAGGATGTGTCCCACCTCGAGGATCCGGATGCCGGCCAGCGGGCCGGTGTGGGAGGGCTCGGAACTCACCGCAGTTCCTTCGCGAGCTCGGCGACCACTTCGCGCGTGCGGTACTTCGACGCGACCAGCTCGTCGCGGTTGTTGCCGATGGGCAGCAGTCGCATGGACAGGTCGGTGACTCCGGCGTCGCGGTAGCGGCGGAAGCCCGCGAGGATCGCTTCCTCGTCGCCCACGATCGCCATCTGGCCGATGTCCTTCGCCTCGCCCTGCTCGAGCAGACGCTGGTAGTTGGGCGAGATCTCGGCTTCCGCAAGGATCCGGTTGGCACGATCGCGGGCCACGTCCTCCTCGTCCGGCGCGCACAGGCACACCGGAACCCCCGCGACGATCCGCGGGTCCGGACGTCCCGCTTCCGCGGCGGCCTTGGTGATGCGGGGCACGATGTGCTCGGCGATGGCTCGTTCGTCGGCCATCCACAGAATCGTGCCGTCGGTGTGTTCGCCGGCGAGCCGGAGCATGACCGGTCCGAGCGCGGCCACCAGGATCGGCATCGGCGCGACCGGGGCGATGTCGAGCGGGTTGTGGACACGGAACGTGTCGTTCTCGACGTCGACCGAGCCGGACCCGGCCCGGGCAGCGTTGAGTACCTCGAGATAGTCGCGGGTGAACTTGGCCGGCTTCTCGTACGGAAGGCCCAGCATGTCCTCGACGATCCAGTGATGCGACGGCCCGACTCCGAGCGCGAGCCGCCCGTTCAGAGCGGCGTGCGTGGACAGCGACTGCCGCGCCAGCGCGACCGGGTGCTGCGCCTGCAGCGGCACCACTGCCGTGCCGATCTCGATCCGTGAGGTTCGTGTGCCCATCAGAGCCACGGCCGTCAAGGCATCGAAGTCCGTGGGGATCTGGGGAACCCATACGGTGTCGAACCCCGCAGATTCGGCCCACTCGACGTCTTTCAGCATCCGGTCGACCTTGCGAGCAGTGTCGCCCTGCTCGGGTCCGACCATCACTCCGATCCGCACAATTCCTCCAGGTTCGAGAAGCTCGGTTCTATTGCGTATGCGAGTTGGGCCGGCACAGCGCCTTCTATGCCGGTGCCGCGTTCTCGGTGAGCTTGCGTACCCCGGTGACCAGCACGTCCAGCGGTGTGCTGGTGGGGAATACGGCGGCCGCACCGGCCTCGAGGAGCTTGGGCACATCGGCCTGCGGGATGGTGCCGCCCACGATCACCGCGATGTCGCCGGCATCGGCCTCGCGCAACGCTTCGACGGTGCGGGTGGTGAGCGCGACGTGTGCGCCCGAGAGAATACTCAGTCCGACGACCGCGACGTCTTCCTGCAGCGCGATCGAGACGATGTCCTCGACCTTCTGGCGGATGCCCGTGTAGATCACTTCGAAGCCGGCGTCGCGCAGGGCACGTGCGACGATCTTGGCGCCACGGTCGTGGCCGTCGAGGCCCGGCTTGGCGACGAGGATGCGCGCGGTCATCAGAACACCACCGGCTGACGGAATTCGCCCCACACGGCCTTCAGTGACGAGACCATTTCGCCCACAGTGCAATACGCGTTGGCGCAGTCGATCAGGGAATGCATGAGATTGTCGGTTCCTTCCGCTGCGCGGGACAGGGCGGCGAGGGTGCTGCGCACGGCCTCGGGGTCGCGTTCTGCCTTGACTTTCGCGAGCCGCTTCAGCTGCATCTCCCGGCCTTCGGCATCCAGCTCGTAGGTCGAGATCTCGGGCTGCGGCTCGTCGGAGACGAACTTGTTGACGCCGACGACGGGCCTGGCACCCGACTCGACGTCCTGGTGGATCTTGTACGCCTCGTCGGCGATGAGGCCCTGGAGATAACCGTCCTCGATGGATCGCACCATGCCGCCGTGGTTCTCGAGGTCGGTCATGATCTCGATGATCCGCTCTTCTGTTGCGTCGGTGAGAGCTTCGACGAAGTACGAGCCGCCGAGCGGATCGGCCACGCGGGTCACGCCGGTTTCGTACGCGAGGATCTGCTGGGTGCGCAGCGCGAGCGTCGCCGATTCCTCGCTGGGCAGGGCGAACGGCTCGTCCCACGCGGCGGTGAACATCGACTGGACGCCGCCGAGCACCGAGGCCATCGATTCGTAGGCCACGCGGACCAGGTTGTTCTGCGCCTGGGGGGCGTAGAGCGACGCGCCGCCGGCGACGCATCCGAACCGGAACATCGACGCCTTGTCCGAGGTCGCGCCGTACCGTTCGCGGACGATCGTGGCCCACCGACGGCGTCCCGCACGGTATTTGGCGATCTCTTCGAAGAAGTCGCCGTGGGTGTAGAAGAAGAACGAGATCTGCGGGGCGAACTGCTCGATGGTCATCCGCCCGCGTTCGATGACCGTGTCGCAGTAGGTGACACCGTCGGCGAGAGTGAACGCCATTTCCTGCACCGCGTTGGCGCCCGCGTCGCGGAAGTGCGCGCCGGCCACCGAAATCGCGTTGAAGCGCGGCACCTCCGCCGCGCAGAACTCGATGGTGTCGGCGATCAACCGCAGCGACGGTTCGGGTGGCCAGATCCACGTCCCGCGGGAAGCGTATTCCTTGAGGATGTCGTTCTGGATGGTGCCCGTGAGCTTCTCGCGAGGCACACCTTTACGTTCGGCCGCCGCGACATAGAAGGCCAGCAGGATGGCCGCCGTCCCGTTGATCGTGAAGCTGGTGCTGATCTTGTCCAGGGGGATGCTGTCGAACAGGATCTCGGCATCGGCCAGGGTATCGACCGCGACGCCGACACGACCGACCTCTTCGGTGACCTCGGGGTCGTCCGAGTCGTAACCGCACTGCGTCGGCAGGTCGAGCGCGACCGACAATCCGGTACCGCCCTGTTCGAGGAGATACCGGTAACGGCGATTGGATTCCTCGGCGGTGCCGAACCCGGAGTATTGGCGGAACGTCCACAGCCGGCCCCGATAGCCCGAGGAGAAGTTTCCGCGGGTGAAGGGGTAGGTGCCCGGCGCGGGCGGTTCGGTAACCCGGTCGCTCGGTCCGTAGACCGGCTCCAGCGGGATACCCGACGAGGATGCTACGAAGTCGTTCACAGCGGATACATTACTTGCAGAAAATGAGAATGCCAATATCATCGGTGAGAACGTATTGGCAGAGGTAGGGGATCAGGGAGAACGATGTCGAGTCAGAACGCACTTCGCGACCGCACCATGGTCATATCCGGCGCCAGTCGCGGAATCGGGCTCGCGATCGCCGTCGCCGCCGCCCGACAGGGCGCCAACGTAGTACTGATGGCCAAGACCGCAGAACCGCACCCCCGCCTGAAAGGCACGGTGCACACCGCCGTCGCCGAGATCGAGGCCGCGGGCGGCGAGGCCGTGGCCGTCGTCGGCGACGTACGCAACGAAGACGACGTACAGCGGGCCGTCGACACCGCTGTGGAGCATTTCGGCGGTATCGACCTCTGCATCAACAATGCGAGCGCGATCGCCACCGAACCGACCGAGGATCTCTCGGCCAAGAAGTACGACCTGATGCAGGACATCAACTGCCGCGGCACGTTCCTGCTCACCAAGGCGTGCCTGCCGCACTTGCGCAAGTCCGAGAATGCGCACGTGCTCACGATCTCCCCGCCGATCAACCTGAATCCGGCGTGGCTGGGCGCGCATCCGGCCTACACCCTGTCGAAGTACGGAATGTCGCTGCTGACACTCGGGTTCGCGAACGAGCACGCAGACGCCGGCATCGCCGCGAACTGCCTGTGGCCGCAGACCTACATCGCGACGTCCGCCGTGGCGCACATGCAGGACGGCGACACGCTGCTCTCGTCGTCGCGCAGCCCCGAGATCATGGCCGACGCAGCCGTCGAGATCCTGTCGCGACCGGCGAAGGAGACCAGCGGTAACTGCTACATCGACGCCGACGTTCTCATCGAGTCCGGCGTCGAGGATCTGTCGCGCTACGGCGGTGGCGACAACCCACAGATCGACCTGTTCCTCGACTGACACGCAATACGACGAGGCGGCACCGGGCTCGACGCCCGGTGCCGCCTCGTTCGTGTGCCCGGATTACCGCACCGGGTTACGCCGCCGTCGTGCCGCCCGGCGCTCGTCTTCGGTCATACCGCCCCAGATGCCGTACCGCTCACCGGATTCGAGCGCGTAATCCAGGCACTGTGCACGCACTTCACATCCGCTGCAGATCCGTTTCGCTTCGGCCATCCGGCTCTCCCGCGCCTCACCCCGTTCGTTGTCGGGATGAAAGAACACCGTGCCGTCGACGTCCCGGCACGCGGAGTCCATCTGCCAGGACCATGACTCGGCGACGGGCGGAGGCAGTTTCAGCAGTTTCAGCGCGGGCATGGGTCAGGCTCCCTTCGACATGCTTCGGTAGGTGGCGATGAGGGCGTCGGTGGAACCGTCACCGGTCGAGACCGGCCCCGTCCCCGACACCGCCGGCTGCAGTTGCGTGGCCTGCACCTTACCGAGCTCGACACCCCACTGATCGAACGAATCGATCCCCCAGACCACGCCCTGCACGAACACCTGATGCTCGTACAACGCGATCAACTGCCCCACCGTCGACGGCGTCAACTCCGGCGCCAGAATCGTCGTCGACGGCCGATTCCCCGGCATCGTCTTGTGCGCGACGAGTTCCTCGGCCGTGCCCTCGGCCCGGATCTGCTCGGCGCTCCTACCGAACGCGAGCACCTGCGCCTGCGCGAACATGTTCGCCATCAACACCGCATGCATACTCACCCCGTCCGCGGTCACCAGATCCTCCCCCGCCCGCGCGAACCCGATGAAATCCGCCGGCACCAGATGCGTGCCCTGATGCAACAACTGATAGAACGCGTGCTGACCGTTGGTCCCCGGCTCCCCCCAGAAGATCTCCCCGGTCCGATACCCCACCGGCGACCCGTCCGCCCGCACCGACTTACCGTTCGACTCCATCGCCAACTGCTGCAGATACGCCGGGAACCGCACCAGATCGTTCGCATACGGCAACACCACCCGCGACTGCGCCCCCAGAAAACTCGTGTACCACACCCCGAGCAACCCCAGCAGCACCGGCGCATTGGCCTCGAGTGGCGCGGTGCGGAAATGCTCGTCGAGCAGGTGGAACCCGGCCAGCAGCTCGGCGAACCGCTCCCGCCCGATCGCGCACATCACCGCCAACCCGATCGCCGAATCCACCGAATACCGGCCCCCCACCCAGTCCCAGAACCCGAACATGTTCGCCGGATCGATCCCGAACTCGGCCACCCGCCCCGCGTGCGTGGACACCGCCACGAAATGCGCCGGCACCGCCTCCTCACCAAGGGCGGCGACCAGCCAGCGCCGCGCCGCGGTCGCATTCGACAGCGTCTCGAGGGTGGAGAACGTTTTCGAGGCCACCACGAACAGCGTCGACGCCGGATCCAGCCCGGCCAGCGCCGCGGTCAGATCCGCCGGATCGACGTTCGAGACGAACCGCACCGCCGGCCCGTCGTGATACCCCCGCAACGCCCGGGTAACCATCACCGGACCCAGATCCGACCCGCCGATGCCGATGTTGACCACCGTGGCGATCGGCTGCCCGCTCGCCCCGCGCCACGCCCCCGACCGCACCCGGTCGGTGAACTCGCCCATCGCCGTGAGCACCGCGTGCACGTCGGCGACCACATCCTGCCCGTCGACCACCAGCGTCGCGGTCGCCGGCAACCGCAACGCGGTGTGCAGCACCGCCCGATCCTCCGAGGTATTGACGTGCGCCCCGGACACCATCCGATCACGCTGCCGCTCGACCCCCGCCACCCGCGCCAACTCCAACAACAACGCCAGCGTGCGATCGGTGACCCGATGCTTGCTGTAATCGATCACCAGATCTCCGGCGGAAACCGTCAACGATTCCGCTCGCTCCGGGTCCGCCGCGAACAACTCCCGCAACGTCGTCGATTCGACCTCGGCGCGATGCTCGGACAACTGCTGCCACGGGGCCGTGCGGGTCACATCGTTCATGAAATGAGGTTAATCGTCGCCCGCAGTTACCGCCGGGTTCGTGCGGGCGCGGCAGGTGCTCGCGCATGATGGATTTCATGGACACCACAGAACTCATCCGGTCCGTGCCCACCGATCTGTTTCTCGGCGGCGAATGGGTAGCTGCCGAGGGCAAAGCGACCTTCCCCGTCCACGATCCGGCGACCGGGCAGGTGCTCACCGAAGTTGCCGATGCCACTGCGAACGACGCCGCGCGTGCCCTCGACGCCGCCGTCGCCGCCGGAGGGGAGTGGGCCGCCACCGCCCCGCGCCAGCGTGGTGAGTTGCTGCGCGCCGTGTTCGACAAGATCACCGCACGCGCCGACGACTTCGCTCTGCTCATGACCCTCGAGATGGGTAAGGCGCTCCCCGAGAGCCGGTCCGAGGTCACTTATGGTGCGGAGTTCCTGCGCTGGTTCTCGGAGGAGGCCGTCCGGATCGCGGGCCGCTACACGCCCGCGCCGGGCGGCACCGGGCGCATCATGGTGACGAAGCAGCCCGTGGGACCGTGCCTCGCGATCACTCCCTGGAACTTTCCCCTCGCGATGGGCACCCGCAAGATCGGTCCCGCGCTGGCCGCCGGGTGCACGATGCTCGTCAAACCTGCCTCGGAGACGCCGCTGACCCTGCTGCTGCTCGCCGAGCTCTTCGCCGAAGCCGGCCTGCCCGCCGGAGTGCTGTCGGTGCTACCCACCTCCGATGCGGGCGGGGTCACCGGCCCACTCCTCGACGATCCGAGGCTGCGCAAGCTCACCTTCACCGGGTCGACGGGTGTCGGTCGCTCGCTTGCGGAGAAGGCCGGCCGGTCGCTGCTGCGCACGTCCCTCGAATTGGGCGGCAACGCGCCGTTCGTCGTCTTCGAGGACGCGGACCTCGACGCCGCGGTCGAAGGCGCTCTCGCCGCGAAACTCCGCAACGGGGGTGAGGCATGCACCGCCGCGAACCGGTTCCACGTTGCGAATTCGGTGCGGGAGGAGTTCGTCGCGAAACTCACCGAGCGGATGTCGACGTACCGGCTCGGCCCGGGCACCGATCCCGACTCGACTCTCGGTCCACTCGTCAACGCCGACCAGCGGGACACCGTCACCACTCTCGTCGGCGATGCGGTGTCGGCGGGCGCGAAGCTGCGCCTCGGTGGGGAAACCCCGGAGGGCACGGGGTGGTTCTATCCGGCGACCGTGCTCGACAACGTGCCGGCGCAGGCACGCATTCTGCGGGAAGAGGTGTTCGGTCCGGTGGCTGCGGTGACGGGATTCGACTCCGAGGAGGAAGCGATCGCGGCGGCCAACGCCACCGAGTACGGGCTCGCGGCCTACATCTTCACGCGCGATCTGGACCGTGCTCTTCGGGTGTCCACGGCGCTCGAATCGGGAATCGTCGGCGTCAACCGGGGCGTCGTGTCGGATGTGGCCGCGCCGTTCGGCGGCGTCAAGGCCTCCGGTCTCGGTCGTGAAGGGGGCAGTGAGGGGATCGAGGAATACCTCGAGACCAAATACATCGCCCTGCAGTAGACCGGCCGCTAGTGGCCGAGGCGGCCCCGGCCGAGGCGCAGCAGCAGCATCGCGAGGGTATGGCCTTCCTGGCCGAGCTCGCTGAACCGCTCGAGCACCTTCATTTCCCGGCTGTGCACGAGCCGGGTGCCGCCGGACGCCATGCGTGTCCGGCCGATGATGCGGGAGACCTCGGTGCGGCGCTTGACCGCAGCGAGGATCTCGGCGTCGAGACGATCGATCTCCTTGCGGAGGTCCTCGATCTCGGCTTCGGTGGTGGGCACCGGTGTCTCGTCGGTGGCTTCGGAAACGGAGGCGCCGAAATTCGTGTTCATGTCATCTCCTCGCTCGTTCTGGAATCGTCCCGGGGTCGGGTGGTGTTACCGGGATCGGACGATGTCTGTGGTGGGACGGTACCGACCATGCAGACAGGATCGGCGAAAAGCACATGACATATGTCCAGTTTGCCATCCGGACACCCGGCGGCCAAGTCGGGAATTGCTGTCGTGCCGGTCCGGTAGTTTGGTAGAACGATGAACACGCCTGCCGCTCTCGCCCATCCGGTTCCCGCGTCCGACACCCTGCTCGAGGGTCTCAATCCACAACAGCGGGAGGCGGTCACGCACGAGGGCGGGCCGCTGCTCATCGTGGCGGGCGCCGGTTCGGGCAAGACTGCGGTGCTCACCCGCCGGATTGCGTATCTGCTGGCCGAACGGGGTGTCGCCCCAGGTCAGGTGCTTGCCATCACGTTCACCAACAAGGCTGCCGCGGAGATGCGAGAACGTGTCGCGGGCCTCGTCGGGCGACGCGCGCACGCGATGTGGGTGTCGACGTTCCACGCGAGCTGTGTGCGGATTCTGCGGGCGCAGGCGGCGCTGCTGCCCGGCATGAATTCGAACTTCACCATCTACGACGCGGACGATTCCCGCCGGTTGCTGACCATGATCTCGAAGGATCTCGAGCTCGATACCAAGAAGTACTCGGCGCGGCTGCTCGCCACCCAGATCTCGAATCTGAAGAACGAGCTAATCGGTCCGGAGGAAGCTGCAGCCGCGGCCGGAACCGACGCGGTGGAGCTGGTCAAGGTCGTCGCGAATGTCTATGCGCACTATCAGAAGCGGCTGCGCGCGGCGAACGCGTTCGACTTCGACGACCTCATCGGTGAGACAGTGGCTCTGCTGCAGTCGCACCCGCAGATCACCGAGTATTACCGGCGGCGTTTCCGGCACGTTCTCGTCGACGAGTATCAGGACACCAACCACGCCCAGTACGTGTTGGTCCGCACGCTGGTCGGTGAGGCCGGCGACGACAGCCCGGTGCCGCCGAGCGAGCTGTGTGTGGTCGGCGACGCCGACCAATCGATCTATGCGTTCCGTGGTGCCACCATCCGCAATATCGAAGAGTTCGAACGCGACTACCCCGAAGCCCGGACCATCCTGCTCGAGCAGAACTACCGCTCCACACAGAACATTCTGTCCGCGGCGAACTCGGTGATCTCCCGCAACACCGGACGCCGCGAGAAGCGACTGTGGACCGACTCCGGCACCGGTGAGCTCATCACCGGGTACGTCGCGGACAACGAGCACGACGAAGCGCAGTTCGTCGCTTCGGAGATCGACCGGCTCGTCGATGCGGGCGACGTCAGGTACTCCGATATCGCCGTGTTCTACCGCACCAACAATTCCTCGCGCGCATTCGAGGACGTGTTCATCCGCCACGGCGTGCCGTACAAGGTGGTCGGCGGCGTGCGCTTCTACGAGCGCAAGGAGGTACGCGACATGGTCGCGTACCTGAAGGTTCTCGACAACCCGGACGACACGGTCAGCCTGCGGCGTGTTCTCAACACACCGCGCCGGGGCATCGGCGACCGCGCGGAGGCGTGCGTAGCCGTACACGCCGAGCGGCTGGGGATCGGTTTCGGGCAGGCTCTGCTCGACGCCGCGGCCGGAACGGTGCCGCTTCTGAACACCCGGGCGCAGAAGGCGATTGCCGGTTTCGTCGCGTTGCTCGACGATCTGCGTGAGATTCTCACGGCGACCGACGCCGACGGCAACGATGCGGTGGATATCGGCGACGTCGTCGAGGCTGTCCTCGAACGTACCGGCTACCGTGCCGAACTCGCTGCGAGCGACGATCCTCAGGACGGTGCCCGGCTCGACAATCTCAACGAACTGGTCAGCGTTGCAAGAGAATTCAGTTCCGACGTACGTAACGCCGCGGGTCTGGCCGATGAAATCGAAAGGGAGGAGGGCGATCCTGCTCCCGGTTCTCTCGCAGCGTTCCTCGAGAAGGTGTCGCTCGTGGCCGACGCCGATCAGCTACCCGAAAACGAGGACGGCGTAGTCACTTTGATGACGCTGCATACCGCGAAGGGCCTCGAGTTTCCGGTCGTGTTCGTCACCGGATGGGAAGACGGGCAGTTTCCGCACATGCGCGCGCTGGGCGATCCGGCAGAACTGTCGGAGGAGCGGCGCCTCGCATACGTGGGTATCACGCGTGCCCGGCGTCGGCTGTACGTGAGCCGGGCGGTGTTGCGCTCGGCCTGGGGTCAGCCCGTGTCCAACCCCGAATCTCGTTTCCTGCAGGAGATTCCGCAGGAACTCATGGATTGGCGTCGAATCGACCCAGGTCCGGCGCGTGGGCTCTCGATCGGATCCGGTTACGGTTCGCGGTTCGGGGGAGACGAGCGTCGTTCGGCGACACCGTCTTTCGGTGCGGCTCGCGGGCGCAACAATCATCTCGTGCTCGCTGTCGGCGACCGGGTCAGCCACGACAAGTACGGGCTGGGAACGGTGCTGGAGACGAAGGGCTCCGGACCGACCGCGACAGTGGTCATCGATTTCGGAAGTGCCGGCAAGGTGCGGCTGATGCTGGTCGGCGGCGTGCCGATGATCAAGCTCTGATGATCGAGCTCTAGAGCGGTCGGGCGCCCGGGGGAGACTCGGGGCACCGGTCGATGCGGTGAAGGACCGGCGGGGAGATCAGTGGCGGTTGGTTCCGAGCGCGATCCCGCGCGTCGCGAGCCACGGCACGGGATCGATCTTGTCGACGCCGTTGAGGTGAACTTCGAAGTGCAGGTGGGGACCGGTGGAGAACCCGCGGTTGCCCATGGTGGCGATCTGATCGCCGGCCATCACGCGCTGGCCTTGGCTCACGAGCGACTGGTCGATGTGGCCGTAGATGGTGACGGTGCCGTCGTCGTGCAACAACCGGACCCACAGTCCGAATCCGGAGGCGGGTCCGGTTTCGAGGACGGTGCCGTCGGCGACCGCGAGGATCGGGGTGCCGATCGGGCCGGCGATGTCGACGCCCGCATGCAGCGTGCCCCAGCGGGCGCCGAAGTTGGACGTGAACGCACCGAATGCCGGGACCGAGAACAGCGGGCGGCGTGCGGCCTCCTCGCGGGCGGCGCGCTCTTCGCTGAAGCGCTGGCCCTTCGCGAGCAGGTTGGAGAACTGCGACAGATCGTTGGGATCTGCGATGTTGAGTACCTGGGGTGCCTGTGACGGCGCGGCCGAGGTGCTGTCGGCGGTGGCGGCGAACTGCGCGGCCTGCGGCACCGCGGTGGCGGTGATGACGTTGGACTCGCCCGCGGCGAGGGCGACCTCGGCGTGCTCGACGTTCTGTCCGGGACCGCCGTTGGCGGCGGCCTGTCCGGCTGCGACAACGGCACCGGCGGCGACGGCGAAGACCGCGGCGCGACCCTTGAGTGCTGTGGGGGGTGTGGGAACCCGATGCGCTCCACCGCGGGAAGCGGGAGCGTGGACGTTCTGGGCCGGACCGTTGTCCCGGACCGGTTCGCTGCCGTAGTAGGTAGGTTCGGCCCGCAGTCCGGTGGTGCGGAAGTCGACGGTGTTGGACGCGTCCCACGGGTCCCAGGCGTCGTGCTCCGACTCGGGGTGGCGAGTGCGACTTTCGGCAATCGGGCTGCCTGGGCGCATGCCATCCTCCGTTTCGTGACCTGACCGTTATTTGGACCGAGGCGACGGTAACGAAACGATCGCAGTGGAGGCAACCCGTATCGGCCCTCGAGCGGGTTATGTGACTGGCATCACAGTTAGATCCAGCGGAAACAGGGAAATGTCCCGTCGGTCTCGAATCCAAACCTGAAAATTTCCGGTCATCACATTCCAGGGTGCCGACGGCTGTGGGTGAGGCGCCGGACGGGGTGCTGGCGAGCCCGTGCGGAGCCGCGCGACGGTCTCCGATCGGCACCTGTCATCCTGTGGGTGGTGCTCCTCTCGGTTGCGACTGGCTCACATTCCGGGAGGGAAGCCCGTGAGGTAATCCTGATGCCCGCGATCGCCGTGACATGCGCCACATGGCCGCGCTGCGAACGCTTCGTGGGTTGTCCGAGTAACTAGAGTCCGAAACGACCCGCTCAAGACCCCCGAGCGGGCGTGAACGCAGACGAGACGGTGAGCAGATGGATCTCTTCGAATACCAGGCGAAGGAACTCTTCGCCAAGCACGACGTGCCGACGTCGGCAGGCCGTGTTACCGACACTGTCGCCGGGGCCCGCGAGATCGCCGAGGAAATCGGCAAGCCCGTGATGGTCAAGGCGCAGGTCAAGGTCGGCGGCCGCGGCAAGGCCGGTGGCGTGAAGTACTCGTCCGACGTCGACGCCGCAGAGGCGAACGCCGAGGCGATCCTGGGCCTGGACATCAAGGGCCATGTGGTCAAGAAGCTGCTGGTCGCAGAGGCGAGTGACATCGCCGAGGAGTACTACATCTCCTTCCTGCTCGACCGCACCAACCGCACCTACCTGGCGATGTGCTCGGTGGAGGGTGGCGTCGAGATCGAGGTCACCGCCGAGGAGAACCCCGACGCACTGGCCAAGATCCCGGTGGACGCCGTCAAGGGTGTGGACCTCGCGTTCGCGCGCAAGATCGCCGAGGCCGGCAAGCTGCCCGCAGAGGTGCTCGACGCCGCTGCCAACACCATCCAGAAGCTGTGGGAGGTGTTCATCAAGGAGGACGCTCTCCTCGTCGAGGTGAACCCCCTCGTCCGCACCCCCGACGACCAGATCCTGGCCCTCGACGGCAAGGTGACGCTGGACGAGAACGCTGCATTCCGTCAGCCCGGCCACGAGGCGTTCGAGGATCGCGACGCGACCGATCCGCTCGAGCTCAAGGCCAAGGAGAACGACCTCAACTACGTCAAGCTCGACGGACAGGTCGGCGTCATCGGTAACGGCGCGGGTCTGGTCATGTCGACCCTGGACGTCGTCGCCTACGCCGGTGAGAAGCACGGCGGCGTCAAGCCCGCCAACTTCCTCGACATCGGTGGTGGCGCCTCCGCGGCCGTCATGGCTGCCGGCCTCGACGTCATCCTCAACGACGAGCAGGTCAAGAGCGTCTTCGTCAACGTCTTCGGTGGCATCACCGCCTGCGACGCGGTTGCCAACGGCATCGTCGGCGCCCTGCAGACGCTGGGCGACGAGGCCAACAAGCCGCTGGTCGTTCGTCTCGACGGCAACAATGTCGAGGAGGGGCGCCGCATCCTCGCCGAGGCCAACCACCCGCTGGTCACGGTCGTCGCCACCATGGACGAGGCTGCCGACAAGGCTGCCGAGCTCGCCTTCGCAGCGAAGTAAGGGATACACAGAACAATGGCAATCTTCCTTACCAAGGATTCCAAGGTCATCGTCCAGGGCATCACCGGCGGCGAGGGCACCAAGCACACCGCCCTCATGCTCAAGGCCGGTACGCAGGTCGTCGGCGGCGTCAACGCCCGCAAGGCCGGCACCACGGTCTCGCACACCGACAAGGACGGCAACGCCGTCGAGCTGCCGGTCTTCGCGACCGTCGCCGAGGCCATGAAGGAGACCGGCGCGGACGTCTCCATCGCGTTCGTTCCCCCGGCCTTCTCGAAGGACGCCATCGTCGAGGCCATCGACGCGGAGATCCCGCTGCTCGTGGTCATCACCGAGGGCATCCCGGTGCAGGACTCCGCGTACGCGTGGGCCTACAACGTCGAAAAGGGCAACAAGACCCGGATCATCGGACCCAACTGCCCCGGCATCATCACCCCGGGTGAGTCGCTCGTCGGCATCACCCCGGCCAACATCGCCGGCAAGGGCCCGATCGGCCTGGTGTCCAAGTCGGGCACCCTGACCTACCAGATGATGTACGAGCTGCGGGACCTCGGTTTCTCGACCGCAATCGGCATCGGCGGCGACCCGGTCATCGGCACCACCCACATCGACGCCATCGAGGCGTTCGAGAAGGATCCCGAGACCAAGGTCATCGTGATGATCGGTGAGATCGGTGGCGACGCCGAAGAGCGCGCCGCCGACTACATCAAGGCCAACGTCACCAAGCCCGTCGTCGGTTACGTCGCGGGCTTCACGGCTCCCGAGGGCAAGACCATGGGCCACGCCGGCGCAATCGTCTCCGGTTCGTCGGGCACCGCGCAGGCCAAGCAGGACGCCCTCGAGGCGGCCGGCGTCAAGGTCGGCAAGACGCCGTCCGCGACCGCTCACCTCGCTCGCGAGATCCTGCAGTCGCTCTAAGCAGCTCCGCTGCCCGTGCGCGCTTCCGGTAGCACCAGCTACCGGAAGCGCGCACGGCGTTTTACGTGTCCACCCATTCGAATCCGGCGGGTTCGAGTTCTCCGGCGCCGGATGTCGCCGATGCAACGAGGCCTTCCAGCTCCTCGATATCCCGCGCGGCGACCGTGAAGACCGCCCGATCGGCGTACGCGACGTCGAGCACCGCCACCCCGCGGCCTCTCAACTCCGACTCCACCCGGCCGGCATGCGCATGCCCCACGCCGAGGTAGAACTTCTCGCGTCGCTCCCTCGGTACCAGCGTCGTCGCGTCCAGTGCGACCGCGACCGCCCCCGAATACGCGCGCACCAGGCCGCCGGCGCCGAGTTTGATTCCCCCGAACCATCGGGTTACCACCACTGCGACGTTCACGAGATCCCGGTGGTGCAGCACCTGCAGCATCGGAACACCCGCGGTGCCACCCGGCTCACCGTCGTCGCTTGCGCGCTCGGCGCGGGACGAGGGCTCGTCGCCCACTACGAAAGCCCAACAATGGTGTCGCGCATCGGGATAGAGCTGTCGTTGCTCCTCGACGAATGCGAGCGCCGCCTCCGACGATTCGACGCGGCGCACCACAGCGAGGAACCGTGAATGCTTGACTTCGGTCTCCACGGCGACATCCGGACCGAGCGCGGGAGTGTGCGGCATGGCTCCCATTCTCGCGGTTGGTGCTTAGGCTGGTACACAGCGACCGACGACTGCAGGAGGATCGATGTCATTCCCCGCAAGCCCATCCATCCAGAGCAAGGTGGTTCCGCTGCTGTTGCCGCTTGCGGTAGCGGTTCTCGGTGTCGTGAATTTCCTGGCCGGTCTGGCGCCGTTCGTCAGGATCACCTTCGGTTCCAACGTGGCGCTGTCGTCGTTCGACTTCGGCTTCGCCGTGGTACCGATCGCGTTCCTGCTGTTCGGTGGTGTCTGTGCCGCGCTGTCGCTGTTGCCGGGCCAGGATCTGCGGGCGGTGGCGGTCGCGGCGTCGGGTGTCGGTTTCCTGACGTCGCTGTTCCAGCTGTTCCACCTGCCCGAGGACACCGGCATCGCATGGGGTGGTGTCACCATCCTGGTGCTCGGCTTCCTGCAGGCGGCGCTGGCAGTGGTCGCTCTGCTGTTCGGTATCGGGGTGCTGGTACCGGCGAACAAGCCGGGACAGCAGGGCCGGGAGGGACAGCAGAGCGGGTTCGGCCAGGGCTCCGCGCAATCAGGTTTCCCGCAGCAGTACCCGCAGGCCCAGTACGGACAGCAGTACGGACAGCAGTACGGACAGCAGCAGTACGGGCAGCAGCAGGGCGGACAGCAGTACGGCGGAGCGCAGCAATATTCCGGATCGCAGCAATATTCCGGATCGCAGCAGTACCCCGGATCGCAGCAGTACCCCGGCGCACAGCAGTACCCCGGATCGCAGTACCCGGGCCAGCAGTTCAGCGGTCAGCAACTGTCCCAGGCTCAGCCGCAGCATCCCGGACAGCAGCAGTATCCGAGTCAGCAATACCCCGGCCAGCAGGGCCAGCAGTATCCGGCTCAGCAGTACCCCGGCCAGCAGTACCCGAGTCAGCAATATCAGAGTCAGCCCTACCCGGCGCAGCACCTCTCCGGGCAGCACCAGTACACCGGAGAGCGGGAACAGTCCGAGCAGGACCAGGCAGCACAGCAGGACCAGGCCCAGCAGGATCAGGCCCAGCAGGACCAGACCCAGCAATATCCGATCCAGCAGGCGCGACCGCAGCAGGACGACGACGTGCCCGCCACGACCGGCACCGACCGCACCCGCCGCAGCGAAGGCTCGCACGCTGTGGAACCGACCGGCGATCAGGCCCCGACGCAGACCTTCCGTGCGCCGGACGAACAGCGGTGATCGGCGCGCCTGACACAGCGCGACGATTGTCGATGACACCCTCGAAGCGATGACTTCGACGCTGGGCCGGTCCGTCCGGCACTCACCCTCAGAGGACGACCACCTCGACCCGGAGCGATTCCGGATCCTCGTCGGCACCGCCGCCCGAGTGCCGGCGCTGACGACGGCGTTCGTCGCGACCGTCGTCGTGCTGACGATGGTCGCAGCGAACAGCGACCTCACCGGTATCTACGCAGGGATCGCCGGGTCCTGGCTCGCGCTGCACCAGGTGACGCTCACGATCGACGGCACGTCTCTCGGTGTGCTGCCCCTGTTGCCCACCGCCGTGCTCGTGTGGCTGGCGGCGCGCGTGTGTGCCGGCGCCGCCGATGCCACGATCGCTCACACCGAACGTCACCTCGACACACAGGACGCGGCCCGGATCACCGCGGCGGTGATCGCCGGTCCGATGATCGTGACGGTCATCGCGCTCGTTGTGATGCAGGATGCAGCCACCGTGCTGCCCGTCGCGTCACCGAACCCGGCGTCGGCGCTCGCATGGGTGACGGGACTGTATCTTCTCGCGGCGGTGCTCGGAATCGGCTCGCGCACGTGGCGACCGGTGTGCATACGGTTCGGGGTGCCCGAGTGGCTCGTATTGTCGGCCGTTCCCGCGGTGCGCGTGGTGCTGGGCATGTTCGCGTTCGGCGGCATCGTGACCGTCGGCGGCTTGCTGTGGTCGTGGGACGTTGCCGGTGAACTGCTCGCCCGGGGCGACGGTGTGGTCGGTGTGCTGGGCCTGACGCTGTTGTCGATTCTGTATCTGCCGAATCTGATGCTCGGCGCGTCGGCGGTGCTCGCGGGCAGCACGGTCGAGTTCGGCGAACTGCGGCTGAGTTTGTTCGAGGCGTCCGGCGGCGACCTCCCTGCGCTGCCGTTGCTCGCCGCGGTTCCCGCCGGCCCGGCGGGGGCGTTCTGGCCGGTGCTGCTCGCTGTGCCCGCGACGGTGGGCGCGTTGCTGGGCCGCTTCGCGGCGCAGCGCACGTTGCAGGCGCAGGCTTACGGAGTCCCGGTGGGTAACTCGGACGCTGCGTTGACGGTGCTGGCGGCAGCCGCACAGGCCGGCGTCGTGACTGCCTTGCTGACCTGGGTGGCCGGCGGACCGCTGGGTGTGTTCGGGGTGGTCGGCGCCAACTGGTGGCTCGCAGGGGTGTTGGTATTCGCGTGGGCGGGACTCCTCGGGCTGATCACGGCACAGTTGCTGATGTGGCGCGAGGGCCGACTGGCTGCAGTGTCTCTCCGTGCCGAAGCGGTCGAGGACGCGGTCGAGGGCGGGGACGCAGACGGAGACGGGAACGGGGACGAAGCCACGCCGGCCGACGCAGAGGACGCCGAGGCCGCCGAGGACACCGAGACCGCCGATGACACCGAGGACGCCGACGAGGCGACGGAGGTCGAGGCGACGGAAGCTTCCCCCGAAGCCGATACAGACGAATCGGATACGGACGAACCGGACACGGTCGACGCCGACGACGCCGAGGACGAGAGCGAGGGGGAGGTCGCGGACAAGCGCGCAGACAGCGCCGACTAGGCTCCCATACGGCCGGTGATCCGGCCGACCCCCTCGAGTCCAGGAGTAGAGCGCTGACTGCCTCGCGTGACCAGCTGCCGCCCACCGCGCCGGCGAAGGTCGTCGTACTCGCATCGGGCACCGGAAGTCTGCTGCGATCGCTCATCGACGCCTCCCGCAGCGACGGTTATCCGGCGCGCATCGTGGCCGTCGGTGTCGACCGCGTCTGTCCCGCCGAAGAGCATGCCGACGATGCGGGCATCGCCCGGTTCCGGGTCGCGTTGCGTGAGCACCCGGACCGCTCGGCCTGGGACCGTGCTCTCACCGATGCCGTCGCCGCGCACGAACCGGATCTCGTCGTGACAGCGGGCTTCATGAAGATTCTGGGCACCGTCTTCCTCGATCGTTTCGGCGGTCGCATCATCAACACACATCCGGCGCTGCTGCCCTCGTTCCCCGGCGCGCACGCCGTGCCCGATGCCCTCGCGTACGGGGTCAAGGTCACCGGGTCGACCGTGCATCTCGTCGACGGCGGTGTGGACACCGGTCCGATCCTCGCGCAGGAGCCGGTGCCGGTGCTCGACGAGGACGACGAGACCACCCTGCACGAACGCATCAAGGTTGTGGAGCGACGGTTGCTGGCCGAAGTGGTGGCCGCCGTCGCGACTCGTGGAGTTGTTTCCGATGGACGAAAGGCCGTGATCCCCAGTGACCGAACGTAAGACTGTGCGCCGCGCGCTGGTCAGCGTGTACGACAAGAGCGGGCTGGTGGACCTGGCGACCGGCCTGCACGAGGCGGGTGTCGAGCTGGTGTCCACCGGTTCGACGGCCGCCACGATCGCCGCCGCGGGTGTTCCCGTGACGAAGGTCGAGGAGCTCACCGGGTTCCCCGAGTGCCTCGAGGGGCGCGTCAAGACGCTGCACCCGCGGGTCCACGCCGGCATTCTCGCCGACACGCGTAAGCAGGACCATCTCGATCAGATCGCCGATCTGGGCATCGAGGCGTTCGAGCTCGTCGTCGTGAATCTGTACCCGTTCACGCAGACCGTCGCGTCCGGGGCGAGCCCCGACGAGTGTGTCGAACAGATCGACATCGGCGGGCCGTCGATGGTGCGTGCCGCCGCGAAGAACCACCCGTCGGTGGCCGTGGTCGTGGACCCCGCCGCGTACGGTGACGTCCTCGAATCCGTGAAGGGCGGCGGATTCGACCTCGCGCAGCGCAAGCGTCTCGCCGCACAGGCGTTCCAGCACACCGCTGCCTACGACGTCGCCGTGGCGAGCTGGATGAACAGCGGCTACGCGACCGCGGAGAGCGACGAGTCGCAGTTCCCGGCGTGGGCCGGCGCGACGTGGACGCGCGCGAATGTGCTGCGCTACGGCGAGAACCCGCATCAGGCTGCGGCGCTGTACGTCTCCGAGCACGAGGAGCCGGGTCTCGCGCAGGCCGAGCAGTTCCACGGCAAGGAGATGTCCTACAACAACTACCAGGACGCCGACGCCGCCTGGCGTGCCGCGCACGATCATTCCGAGCCGTGTGTCGCGATCATCAAGCACGCCAACCCGTGTGGCATCGCGATTGCCGACGACATCGCAACCGCGCACCGCAACGCGCACGAATGTGACCCGGTGTCGGCATTCGGTGGTGTCATCGCCGCGAACCGTGAGGTGAGCGTGAAGATGGCCGAGCAGGTGGCGGAGATCTTCACGGAGGTCGTCATCGCCCCCGCGTATGCCGACGGTGCGGTCGAGGTGCTCTCCCGCAAGAAGAACATCCGCATTCTGCGCGCGGATTCTCCGAAGTCCGCGCAGATCGAGATGCGCCAGATCTCCGGTGGACTGTTGCTGCAGGAACGTGACGCGCTCACCGCAGAAGGCGATGCGCCGGCGAATTGGCAACTGGCATGCGGTGATCCGGCGGATGCGGCGACACTGCGCGATCTCGAGTTCGCATGGCGCACGGTGCGGGCCGTCAAGTCCAACGCGATCCTGCTGGTGTCGGGCGGCGCGACCGTCGGCGTGGGTATGGGTCAGGTCAACCGTGTCGACTCGTCCCGGCTCGCGGTGGCGCGCGCGGGTGAGCGCGTGGTGGGCTCGGTGGCTGCCTCCGACGCGTTCTTCCCGTTCGCCGACGGCCTGCAGGTACTCACCGAGGCCGGCGTCAAGGCGGTCGTGCAGCCCGGAGGATCCGTGCGGGACAACGAAGTGATCGAGGCTGCTCGCGAGGCGGGCGTCACGTTGTACCTGACGGGGGCCCGGCACTTCGCGCACTGAACGCGGTTCGAGTACTCGAGACGGGCGACCGCCCGCCCGCCCGGCCTGGGTCAGGCCGCGTGCGGGTGGGCGGTTTCCTGTCGGTACGGCAGTTCGATGTCGGTGGTGCCGCGGCCGTCGGAGATGACGAGCCTCGCTGCGCCGCGCTCGAGCAGATCCCGGATGAGATCGGCGGCGAGCGCGCCCTTCTCGGCATCGACGTGGCTCAGGTCGATGGTGATGGCGTGACCGGTCAGGTCGTTCGGAAGGGTCTTGGGCACGGACCCGGATGCTCCCAGTCGTAGTTTCATGGTGTTCTCCTGTCAACAGATATGAAAAAGGGCACCCGGGGCGTGGTGCCCGGGTGCCCGAGAATGAGTCGGTGTGGTGGACTCTATTCTCGGGGTCGCCTCGTGGCGAAGCAGTAGTGCAGGTGCGCGAACGGTACGGAACAACGCTTGTGGTGCTTGTATCGCATCGGGACCGTACCTTTCTCGTGTGCACCTACGGGTTAACGGGAAACCATACACCAACAACGCAATGTTGACATTTGGTATTTCTGGTAATTCGCGGACCGGTGGGTCAGAGAGTTTTGATCCATTCCTCGAACCCGCTGGTGAACTCGTCGGAATAGGGCAGGTCCGCGACGTAGTCGGCGCCCGTGGACTGCTGATCGCCGATGTCCTTGAGGACGTGGTTGGTGCGCCGCATGCGCAACGACGTCAGGCGGGTGTGTACGAGCGCGGCGTCGAGGGCGTCGACGTCCTCGACCCGCACCTGGATGTCCTTGGACGACACACTGGTCAGAACGGGAAGGTCGCCGTCGATCTGCGCAGCGAGCATCCGCGGGTCGAGTGCGTCCTCCTCGGCGAGGGCCTTGGCGTTGGCGGAGACCAGACCTGCGTTGCGGAGCGGTTCGGGAAGGTCGTCGCTGAGGGTGCCGTCGGCGCGCAGTGACTCGACCGCTCCCGTGAGCGCGACACGCAGCTCGTCGGCGATCTGGACGGGCAGTTGACGCGCGGAGACGACGGCGTCGAGTTGAGCGTCGATCTGGGCTGTGAGCAGGTCGAGAAGGCGTACCGCGAGCGGCTCGAGGAGGCCCAGGCCGGAGATGCCGGAGTTCGTCTGAGCGAGCGACAGGGCGATGAGCGCGCCTTCCGAATGTCCCACCACATACAGTCGTCGGGCGTCGACGCCGCGCTGGGCGGCGAGGAACTTCAGCGCCTCGGCCGCGGCGTCGATGAAAGTGGAGAAGCCGAGGTCGGCGACATCCTCGACGTCGTACGGGCCGAGGCCGGTGACGCCGCTGCCGAGCTTGTCGTAGCGCAGGCTCGCGAAACCGTGACGTTCGAGCACGTCGGCGAGGTGGCGGAGGGTGCCGATCGGCCCGGGCAGCAGTGCGCTGTCGCCGTTGCGGTCGGTGGGGCCGCTGCCCGCGAGCAACAGCACGGCGGGCACCGCACCTTTGATCGAGACGGGTACTCGCAGACTGCCGTGCAGGTTCACGTCGCCGCTGGAGAAGGTGATCTCGATGTCCGACATTCCCATTGTCTATCAGAAGGGCGCCCCTCCCCCGGAAGGGCACCCGGTGCCGGTACTCAGGCCGCTCGGACGCCGCGGGGTCGCCGCAGGCGGCGGAACCCGCGGTAGCCGAGCCAGCCGAACAGCGCGAGCACCGGTATCACGAGCAGCGGAAGGACCAGCGCGATCAGCGAGGTCACGAACGAGACTGCGCTGTCGAGTACCGACAGCACCGGGTTGCCGAGGCCCGCGGTCGTGGCGGTGCTCGCCGCGCGGACCCCGGTCTGGGTGGTGCTCACCGCGAGCGCGGTCGGGGCGCCGATGACGATGCCCGCGATCGCCGCCCAGGTGGGGTCGAGGTCGCTGAGCGCCGCCCAGGTCGCGATCGCCCCCGCCACGGGCCGGGTGACGGTGCCGACCATCGACAGGGCGTTGTCGACGAGCGGGATCAGGTCGGCGAGGACCTCGGTGACGGTCGCGATGCCGAGCGCGATGAGGGCCCCGGTCGAGCCGACCCACTGCATCGATTCGCCCAGCGTGATCCCGAACAGTTCGAAGTGCACGGCGGCGGAGAGCATCAGCAGCGGCAGGAAGGTCCGCAGCCCGGTCGCGGCGGCGAGTCCGAGCCCGAGCAGCGCCGCCAGAAGCCACGTATCCATGCGGGGGAGTGTAGGCGCGGTTCCGGTCGCGGTATGCAGGTCGGAATATGCGAAGTCGGGGTTGCGCATCCGAGGTGCCGAAAGTGGCGTTGCGTCGTACCTTGGGTGAGGTGACGTCACCCACACCACGCCCGTCCACCCTCGGCGAGCTGCGTGCCTCCGGGCACGTGCAGCGTTCGGTCAAGGACGAGATCCGGCAGAACCTGCTCGCAGCGCTGCGCGACGGTACCGATCCATGGCCCGGAATCGTCGGATTCGACGACACCGTCGTTCCCCAACTCGAGCGGGCACTGCTGGCCGGGCACGATGTGGTGCTGCTCGGTGAACGCGGTCAGGGCAAGACCCGGCTGCTGCGCACCCTGCCGCTGCTGCTCGACGAGTGGACTCCGGTCATCGCCGGATCCGAGCTCGGCGAGCACCCGTACGAACCGATCACCCCCGCGTCCATCCGCCGCGCCGCCGAGCTCGGCGACGACCTGCCCGTCGCGTGGCGGCACCGCAGCGAGCGATATGCCGAGAAACTCGCGACCCCGGACACCTCGGTCGCCGACCTCGTGGGGGACGTCGATCCCGTCAAGGTCGCCGAGGGCCGCAGCCTCGGCGACCCCGAGACCATCCATTTCGGGCTGGTGCCGCGTTCGCATCGCGGCATCGTCGCGGTCAACGAGTTGCCCGATCTCGCCGAACGCATCCAGGTGTCGCTGCTCAACGTGATGGAAGAACGCGACATCCAGGTCCGCGGCTACACGCTGCGGTTGCCGCTCGACGTGTTGCTCGTGGCGAGTGCGAACCCGGAGGACTACACGAACCGCGGGCGCATCATCACCCCGCTCAAGGACCGGTTCGGCGCCGAGATCCGCACCCATTACCCGATGCAGCTCGACGACGAGGTCGCGGTGATCGAACAGGAGGCGCAGCTGCAGGCGCGCGTCCCCGATTTCCTGCTCGAGATCCTGGCGCGCTTCACGCGCTTGCTGCGCGAGTCCACGTCGGTGGATCAGCGTTCCGGGGTGTCGGCGCGGTTCGCGGTGGCCGGCGCCGAGACCGTCGCCGCGGCCGCGATGCATCGTGGCGCGGTGCTCGGCGAGAACGATCCGGTGGCGCGGCCCGTCGACCTCGGCACCGTGGTGGAGGTGCTGCGCGGCAAGGTCGAGTTCGAATCCGGCGAGGAGGGAAGGGAATTCGAGATCCTCGAACACCTGCTGCGGCGCGCCACCGCCGAAACCGCCCGGTCGCGTCTTGCGGGCATCGACCTGGCTCCACTGGTCGCCGCCGTCGAGCAGGGCGATCCGGTGGTCACCGGTGAGCGCATCACCGCCAAGGTGCTGCTCGACGAGCTGCCCGAACTGCCGGTGCTCGACGTCGTCGCCGAACGGCTCGGTGCGGACGACGACGGAACACGCGCCGCTGCCGTCGAATTCGCGCTCGAAGGGCTGTATCTGGCGCGGCGCATCGCCAAGGACACCGACGATGCCGGGGCGGCGGTGTACTCCTGATGAGCCGCGCAGCGCGGTACGGGCCGTATGCCGGTGGTGATCCGCTCGCCCCGCCGGTGGACCTGCGTGAGGCGCTCGCCTCGATCGGCGACGACGTGCTGGCCGGTTCCTCCCCGAAACGTGCCCTGCGCGAGTTTCTGCGCCGTGGGAACAGGGACATGCGCGGGCTCGACAAGCTTGCCGCGCAGGCGAGCCGGCGTAAACGCGAGCTGCTGAAGAACACCAATCTCGACGGCACCCTGCGCGAGGTGCGCGAGCTTCTCGACCGCGCGGTCCTCGAGGAACGCAAGGAGTTGGCGCGCGCCCTCGACGACGATGCGCGTTTCGCGGAGATGCGCATCGAGGAACTGCCGCCGTCCACGGCGCAGGCCGTGCAGGAGCTGGCCGACTACGACTGGCGCAGCCCGCAGGCGCGGCAGGACTACGAGAAGATCCGCGACCTGCTGGGCCGCGAAATGCTCGACCAGCGATTCGCAGGCATGAAACAGGCACTCGAGGGTGCCACCGACGAAGACCGGCAGCGCATCGACGAGATGCTCTCCGACCTCAACGATCTGCTCGACAAGCACGCCCGTGGGGAGGACACGGAGGAGGATTTCGAGCAGTTCATGGCCGAGCACGGCGACTTCTTCCCGGAGAACCCCCGGAATGTGGAGGAGCTGCTCGATTCGCTCGCGCAGCGCGCCGCCGCCGCGCAGCGCCTGCGGAACTCGCTCAGCCAGGAGCAACGCGACGAACTGGATGCGCTGGCGCAGCAGGCTTTCGGTTCGCCGTCGCTGATGAATCAGCTCGAGCGTCTCGACGGGAACCTGCGTGCGGCCCGGCCGGGTGAGGACTGGACCGGATCGGAGCGGTTCCGCGGCGACCAGGGCATGGGACTCGGGGAGGGAACCGGGGCGCTGCAGGAGATCGCCGAACTCGATCAGCTCGCCGAGCAGTTGTCGCAGCAGTACGCGGGCGCATCGCTCGACGACATCGATCTCGATGCCCTGGCCCGGCATCTCGGACCCCAGGCCGTCGCCGACGCGCGGACCCTCGCCGAACTCGAAAAGGAACTGCAGCGACAGGGTTTCTTCGATCGCGGCGCCGACGGGCAGTGGCGGCTGTCTCCGAAGGCGATGCGTCAGCTCGGGCAGACCGCGCTGCGCGACGTCATGGACCGGGTCTCGTCCCGTGGTGGGCAGCGCGAGACGCGGCGGGCCGGCGCGACGGGTGAGCCGACGGGCGCGTCGCGGCCGTGGGAGTTCGGCGACACCGAGCCGTGGGACGTGGTCCGCACGCTGACCAACGCGACATTGCGTGATCCCGGTGTGCCGGTGCGGATGGCGGTGTCGGATGTGGAGGTCGTCGAAACCGAGCAGCGTACGCAGGCCGCGGTCGCGCTGCTGGTCGACACGTCGTTCTCGATGGTGATGGACGGGCGCTGGGTGCCGATGAAACGCACCGCGCTCGCGCTGAATCATCTGGTAGCCACGAAGTTTCGCGGTGATGCGCTGCAGCTGATCGCGTTCGGCCGGCATGCGCGGGTGGTGACGGCTCCCGAACTCGCCGGACTCGACGGGGTGTACGAGCAGGGCACCAACCTGCATCACGCGTTCCTGCTCGCGGGCCGGCACCTGCGTCGGCACCCGAACGCGCAGCCGGTGGTGCTCGTCGTCACCGACGGCGAACCCACCGCACATCTCGAATCCGACGGTTTCGCGACGTTCGACTATCCGCCGAGCGCGCGCACTCTCGGCATGACCGTGCGCGAACTCGACCATCTCGCGCGGATCGGCGCGCAGATTACCATTTTCCGGCTCGGCGACGATCCGGGGCTGGCGCGCATCGTCGACCGAATGGCACGCCGGGTCGGGGGACGCGTCGTCGCTCCGGACCTCGACGGGTTGGGTGCGGCGGTGGTGAGCGACTACGTGCGGATGCGCCGCCGCTGACGCCGCCACTCCCGCGACACCGGCGACCGCGCCCGCGGCGAGCGGTACCGCGACCTGTCCGAGCCGGTTGCCGGTCAGCCGCACGGCCAGCGCCGACGCCCGATCCGACGGGGCCACGAGTTCGACCACCCACGTCATCGTCAACGGCTGGCCCACACCCCAGAACGTGCCGCACACCGCGAGCAGTGCGGCGATCACCCACGGATCGGGCACCAGCGGGATCAACGCGACCGGCACGATCGTGCCCGCGGTGGCCGACAGCAACAGCCATCGCCGGGGGATGCGGCGCAGCGCCCACGGCAACAGCGCCCGCGACACGATCGACGCGACCGTGCGGGCGGTGAGCAGCGCCGACACCAGCAGCACACCGAAGCCGAACTCTTCGCCCAGCAGCGGCAGATACACCACGACGAGGTCGACGGAGGCGAGCACGATCAGGCTCGACAGCATCGCCGGTTTCATGCCTTTGGTGGCGAGCATCGAGCGCACCGACTGCGGTGCGCCGTCGTCGGCGGTGCGCCCCGATCCGGGTGGTTCCCGCAGTCCCAGCACGAACGGCAGGGCGAGGGCCGACACCGCGGTCATCGCCAGCAGGGCCGCGGTGGTGTCGACGATGTCCGACCCCGCATCCGTGGTCGCGGCGATCGCACCCGCGAGGGGGACGCCCACCGCCTGCCCGATGGACACCCCGAGGGTGATGCCCGCGAACCCGCGATCGAGCTCGCCCGGCGGCGACAGGATCGACACGAACGCCTGACCCGACACGGTGACGAGGAGCTGGCCCAGACCCAGGACGACGTTGCCGAGCCCGAGCACCACCAGACCGGAGCTGAACGCGATCAGGCCGGCACCCACCGCGGTGACCACGATGCCGATGCGCAGGATCGCGGTGGCATGTCCGCGGTCGACGGCACGCCCGAACCGCACCGCCGCGAACAGTGGGACCAGGGCATAGAGCGCCGTGACGACACCGATGGCTTCCGCGTCGCCGCCGAGGGCGAGGATCCGGTACGACACCAGCACCCGAATCGACTGGAACGCCGCGTGCAGCAACGCCGTTGCGGTGCACAGATACAGCAGCCAGTGACGTGGAACTTCGGGACGGGCAGCGTGCATCACTCAGGCAGCCACGACGCTGCGGTCGCCGAGCGGCGATTGCAGCGACAGTTCCAGCACCCCGGTGACAGCGATCATGATGCACATCCGGTCCTGCGCCTCGGGCAGCGTCCCGCCCCGAAGCTCCACGGTCACGACGTCTTCGGTTTCGACGACGGTCGCGTCGACCCCGAAGCATTCGGGGGTGCCCGTCTCGAAATGCACCGCGATGCGATCGTCGCCCACCCGCGACCACGACGTGATCGTCAGCGGTCGGGGTTCGACGATGTCGGGCCGCGCCACGAACTCGGTGGCACCCGCCGGAGCCGGTGCCTCCGGCAGCGCCGGTGGACGATCGGCGCCTCCCGTACCGCACGCGACGGCGAGGAGGCTGCAGGCGAGGAGCACGAGCAGACGCATGCATCCCACCGTATGCGCCCGCCGTGGCAAGGTGTACGCCGCGACTGTTCCAGACCGGAGACCCGATGAAGCTGCCCGTCCTGTTCGACCCCCCGCCGATTTCCCCGGCCACCCCGGAGATCCGGGTGGACGAGGCGACCACGCCCCGCCGGTTCACCGTGCGCACGATCCTCGCCGCGCGGAAGTGGACGATCCCGGCCGCCGGGCTCGTGTCGGTGCACCAGATGTGCGAGGCGCTCGTGCCGGTGGTGATGGGCCTGGCCATCGACCGGGCCATCGCCACCCGCGACGCGGGGGCGCTGTGGATGTGGCTGCTCGCGCTCGCGGCGTTGTTCGCGGTGCTGACCGTCTCCGCCCGGTTCGGCGGGCGCATCGGGCAGTTCGGCATGCTCGCCGTCCAGCACCGGCTGCGCTCTCGCGTCACCGACCGCATCCTCGACGTGCGCGGCATCGGCGGGCCTCCGCGTCCACCGGGTGTCGTGTTGAACATCGCGACGTCCGACGTCGAACAACTCGCCCGCGGCATCGCCGTGGCCGTGTACCCGGTCGGGCACCTCGTCGCGATCGTGTTCGGTGCGGGCATCCTGCTGAGCACGTCGTGGATGCTCGGACTGGCCATCCTGCTCGGGACACCGCTGATCCTGTGGTTGCTCGACAAGGCGTCGGGTCCGTTACGGCGCCGCAGTTTCAAAGAACAGCAGCTCGCCGGGGACGCCGCCGGCACCGCCACCGACCTCGTGTCCGGCATCCGCGTGGTCAAGGGCATCGGTGCCGAGGGCGAGGCGTCGCGCCGGTATCTCGCGGCCAGCCGTCGAGCTCTCGACGGGGTGCTGCGGTCGGCGCGCAGCGAGGGCGGCTACATCGCGACGATGGAACTCGTGTCGGGTCTGCTCATCGCCGGTGTCGCGGTCGCGGCCGGCGCGATGGCGGTAACCGGATCGATGACCGTCGGCGAGCTCATCACGGTCGTCGGGGTCACCCAGGTCATCATGGGTCCGCTCGCAGCGCTCGGCACCAACATGGGCGCCGTGTGGGCGGCCGCGGTGGCCTCCGCCGAGCGGGTCCTCGGCATCTTGCAGGCGCCTGCCGCCGTGCCCACCGGAACCCGCGATATCGGGCCCGGCCCCGACGGCGCCACCGTCGGGCTCGACGGACTCGCCGTGGGCAGCATCCGCGACCTGACGCTGACGATCCGGGCGGGAGCGCTGACCGTCGTCCACACCGACGCCGAGACCGTCGATGCGCTCGTCGGGGTGCTGTCGCGCACCCGCGAACCCGAGGCCGGACGCGTGCTCGTCGGCGGTGTCGACCTGTTCGATCTCGGGCACGACGCCGCGCGGCGCGCTCTGCGGGTCGCGCCGCACGCGTCGCACCTGTTCGAGGGCACGGTCGCCGAGAACATCGCCGCGGGGTTGCCCGACGAGATCCCCGACGCGGACGTCCGCGTCACCCGCGCGATCTTCGCCGCCGCATGCGACGACGTCGTGCGGGTGCTGCCCGCCGGACTCGACACCCCGGTCGGTGAGGCCGGGCGGCTGCTGTCGGGTGGGCAGCGGCAACGTGTCGCGCTGGCCCGGGCCCTCGCCGCTCCCGTCGACGTACTCGTCCTGGTCGACCCGACCACCGCCGTCGACTCCGTCACCGAAGCCGCCATCGCGGAACGACTTCCGGAGGTGCGACGCGGATCGACCACGGTGATCTTCACGCGGTCGCCGGCCTTCACCGCGATCGCCGACGACGTGCTCGTCGTCGACCGCTCCTTCGTTCAGGCCGGAGAACGCTCATGATCACGTCCACTCCACGCAGCGGTGAGCGGTTCCGCACCGCCGACGCC
>NZ_JAUZMZ010000049.1:0-30625 GCF_036327435.1 Rhodococcus chondri
CACGGCGATGGAGCTCGGCGGCAGCGCCCCTTTCCTTGTCTTCGACGACGCCGACCTGAACGCCGCGGTCGACGGTGCTGTGGCCGCGAAGATGCGCAACATCGGCCAGGCCTGCACCGCCGCCAACCGGTTCCTCGTCCAGCGGGGCATCGCAGACGAATTCGGCACCCGCCTCGCCGAACGCATGGCGGCACTGCCGGTCGGCCGCGGCACCGACGACGGTGTCGTGGTCGGACCACTGATCGATCGGGCTGCGATCGACAAGGTCGCCGGTCTGGTCGACGACGCCACCGCTCGCGGCGCGACCGTCGTCCTCGGCGCCGAGCCCCTCGACCGGCCGGGCTTCTTCTACCCCGCCACAGTGCTGACCGGTATCCCGGACGATGCCGCCATGTGCCACACCGAAGTCTTCGGTCCCGTCGCGGCGATCAGTACCTTCGATACCGAGGACGAAGCCGTGCGGCGCGCCAACGACACGCCCTACGGCCTCGTCTCCTACGTCTACACCGAGAATCTCCGACGAGGCCTGCGCGTGAGCGAGGCGCTCGAAACCGGGATGGTGGGCCTCAACCAGGGCGTCGTCTCGAACCCCGCCGCGCCGTTCGGCGGTGTGAAGGAGTCCGGGCTCGGACGCGAGGGCGGATTCGCCGGGATCGACGAGTTCCTGGAGACGAAGTACATCGGCGTGGCGCTGTAGTCGTGCACAGGCCGGGTTTCGATGGTGGCGCCCCAGGGCATTCGCTTGGAGACAGTGTCGCCGACCGATGAGGCAATCATGATCAACAACAACGACATCGACGCCCTCGCCCACGCCACGGCATACGGACCGGACGGCAACAAGCTCGGCAAGGTCGGCGAGGTCTACCTCGACAACCGGACGGGTGAACCGGGCTGGATCACGGTCGTCACCGGACTGTTCGGCACACGCCGTCACTTCGTGCCGATCGACTCGGCGAACCTGGACGGCACCGGGGTGCATCTGCCCTTCGACAAGGACACCGTCACCGGCGCCCCGAACATCGACGAGAACGGTGAGCTCACCCCCGGCGAGGAGGACGAGCTGTACCGCTACTACCAGCGTGCCGACACCGATTCGGACACCTCCCGGGGGGTGGCCGCCGACGACCGGCCGCACGCGGGAACGAGTCTGAGGGAAACGACCACGCCGCCGACCAGCGGACCTTCGAATGCCGGACCTTCGAATGCCGGACCTTCGAGCGCCGGACCTTCGAGCGCCGGACCTTCGAGCGCGGGAACACCGAATACGCCGGTGTCCGGAAGTTCCGGCAACCTCACGCCCGACTTTGCCCGCGAAAGCATCGCGGGCAACTACCATCCGAGCAGCACTCAGCGCGACGAGCCGTTGGAGCACTCACNGCCNGGCAACACCGCGACCACACCGTCCACACCCTCGGGGACCGCTGCATCCGGACCGGGATCGAGCGGCGGGCTCGTCGGCCCCGGACCGACCGGACCGCGCCACGCCGAGCAGGACACACGCACGGATTCCGGCAGCAAGACCGGCACCTCCGGATCCGAAGACAAGAAGCGCACGGAGGACAAAGAGAAAACGGAGTCCGGAGAGCCTCGTAAGCCGCGCCTGGTCCGGCGCGTCGTCACCACCGAGTACTACACCGATGAGCCCGGGGACGACGCACGCTGATCGCTCGAAACGCGACCATCGACGGGAGGATTCGCTACCATCGCGCCTGTGACGAGCAGACCTGCGCAAACGCCGCAACTGCGCGATCTTGTGCTGCTACGCCGCGTGCGCGACCGGATCGACCGGCACTATGCGGAACCACTTGATGTCGAGGCCCTCGCGCGCGGCGTGAACATGTCGGCCGGTCATCTCAGCCGGCAGTTCCGCCGCGCCTACGGCGAGTCGCCGTATTCGTATCTGATGACACGACGTATCGAGCGCGCGATGACGCTGCTGCGTCGGGGCGACCTCAGTGTCACCGATGTCTGTTTCACCGTCGGGTGCTCGTCGCTCGGCACCTTCAGTACCCGGTTCACCGAGTTGGTGGGGGTGCCGCCCAGCGTCTATCGGCGTGAGGAGGCCCACGCGACGGCCGGTATGCCGGCGTGTGTCGCCAAGCAGGTCACCAGACCGATCAGGAATCGAGAAGCGCCGGCGCCCGAGCCGCATCTAGCGTGATGGCCATGGACATCACCATTCATTCGAGCTTCCTTCCCCACACCGACCCGGACGCATCGCTGACCTTCTATCGCGAGGCTCTCGGCTTCGAGGTGCGCAACGATGTCGGATACGACGGGATGCGCTGGATCACCGTCGGCCCGCCCGGGCAACCCGACACCAATATCGTCCTCGAGCCGCCGGTGGTGGACGGGTGCGGCATCACCGACGACGAGCATCGCACCATCACCGAGATGATGGCCAAAGGAACCTACGCCGGCATCAATCTGTCGGCCGCGAACCTCGACGCCACCTTCGAAAAGCTCGAGGCGAGCGGCGCCGAAATCGTCCAGGAACCGATGGACCAGCCGTACGGTCTGCGCGACTGTGCCGTGCGGGACCCCGCCGGAAACCTCATCCGCATCCAGCAACGCCGCTGAGCCCGAACACGATTCGAGCGAAGCAGATCCCGAGAGGGGACACCGATGCAACAGAGGACACGCAAGTCCCGTGGGCCCGGCGCGGTGTCGCGGTGGATGGAACACACGGCGAATGCCCGGGCGAAGCGCAAGATCCGGCGAGGACACGGCAAGTTCATGGGCATGGACGTGCTGATCCTGCACACCGTGGGACGCCGTAGCGGTCGGCCGCGCGAAACTCCGCTGATGCACCTGCCCGATGGGGAACACGCCGTGCTGGTCGTCGCGTCGGGCGGAGGAGACCGCAACCCGGACTGGCACGCCAATCTGGTAGCCCATCCGGACCAGGCCTCGATCGAATTGCCCGGCCGCGAGCCTGTGCCCGTGACACCGCACGAGCTCGAGGGCGCCGAGCGGGAACGGGCGTGGCAGCGTGTTGCTGCGGCGCAGCCGCGCATCGCCAAGTATCAGAGCAAAGCCGGACGAAGGTATCCCCTGATTCGACTCACTCATCGGTGAGCGCAGGCGGATCGACACAGGGAGATGCGATGAGCACGGGCACCGGAACCGACACGAAGACGAGCGGGCAGTCCCCCGCGCCGCACGCCGCCGACACCCACGACCTGATTCGCGTGCACGGCGCCCGCGAGAACAACTTGAAAGACGTCGACCTCGAGATCCCCAAGCGCCGATTGACGGTGTTCACGGGCGTTTCCGGTTCGGGTAAGAGTTCACTGGTGTTCGCCACGATCGCCGCCGAGTCGCAGCGGCTGATCAACGAAACCTACAGCGCTTTCGTCCAGGGCTTCATGCCGACGCTGGCGCGCCCGGACGTCGACGTGCTCGAGGGTTTGACGACGGCGATCATCGTCGACCAGGAACGGCTGGGCGCCAACCCGCGTTCCACGGTCGGAACGGTCACCGACGTCAATGCGATGCTGCGCATCCTGTTCAGCCGGCTCGGAAAGCCCCATATCGGTTCGCCCCAGGCATTCTCGTTCAACGTCGCGTCTATCAGCGGGGCCGGCGCGGTGACCACCGAACGCGCCGGACGGACTGTGAAAGAGCGGCGGAGCTTCAGCATCACCGGCGGTATGTGCCCGCGTTGCGAAGGGATGGGCAAGGTTTCGGATTTCGACCTCTCGGCACTGTACGACGACAGCAAATCGCTCAACGAGGGTGCGCTCACCATCCCCGGATACACCATGGACGGCTGGTACGGCCGCATCTACCGGGGCTGCGGCTGGTTCGATCCCGACAAACCGATCCGCAAGTTCACGAAGAAGGAACTCGACGCTCTCCTCTACAAGGAAGCGACGAAGATCAAGATCGAGGGAATCAACCTGACGTACCTGGGCTTGATCCCGCAGATCCAGAAGTCGTTCCTGTCCAAGGACCGCGAGGCGATGCAGCCGCACATCCGCGCGTTCGTGGACCGGGCGATCACCTTCGACACGTGCCCCGCCTGTCACGGCACCCGGCTCAGCGAGGAAGCCAGGTCGTCGAAGATCCAGGGGAAGAACATCGCCGATCTGTGCGCAATGCAGATCAGCGATCTCGCCGAGTGGATGCGCGGCCTCGACGAACCGTCGGTGACCCCACTGCTCACGGCCTTGATCGACACACTCGACTCGTTCGTCGAAATCGGGTTGGGCTACCTCGCTCTCGAGCGTTCGTCGGGGTCGTTGTCCGGTGGTGAAGCGCAGCGCACCAAGCTCATCCGCCATCTCGGTTCTTCACTCACCGACGTCACCTATGTCTTCGACGAGCCGACGATCGGCCTGCATCCGCACGATATCCAGCGAATGAACACCCTTCTGCTGCAACTTCGGGACAAGGGCAATACCGTGCTCGTCGTCGAGCACAAGCCCGAGGCCATCGCGATCGCCGACCATGTCGTGGATCTCGGCCCGGGCGCAGGCGTCGACGGTGGCGAAGTGGTGTTCGAGGGCACCGTGGAGGACCTGCGGGCATCGAGCACCCTCACCGGCAAGCACCTCGACGACCGGGCGACGCTGAAACCGTCGGTCCGGACCCCCTCGGGTGCGCTGGAGGTGCGCGGCGCGAACACGCACAACCTGCAGAACGTCGACGTGGACATCCCGCTCGGCGTGCTCGTGGTGATCACCGGTGTCGCCGGGTCGGGTAAGAGCTCCCTGATCAACGGCTCGGTAGCGCGGCGCGAGGGAGTGGTCTCGATCGACCAGGGCGCGATCAAGGGGTCGCGGCGCAGCAATCCGGCGACCTACACCGGCCTGCTCGACGCCATCCGGAAGGCATTCGCCAAGGCCAACGGTGTGAAACCCGGACTGTTCAGTGCCAACTCGGAGGGCGCGTGCCCCAACTGCAACGGTGCCGGCGTCATCTACTCCGACCTGGCGATGATGGCCGGTGTCGCGACGCCGTGCGAGGTGTGCGACGGCAAACGATTCATGGTCGAGGTACTCGAGTACAAGTTCGGCGGCAAGGACATCAGCGAGGTACTCGAAATGTCGGTCGCGCAGGCCGAGGAATTCTTCGGCTCCGCAGACGCGAAGATCCCGGCCGCCCACAAGATACTGGTGCGCCTGGCAGATGTGGGGCTCGGCTACATCAAGATCGGGCAGCCGCTCACGACGTTGTCCGGCGGCGAACGGCAGCGTCTCAAGCTCGCCACCCACATGGGTGAGAAGGGTGACGTCTACATCCTCGACGAGCCCACCACCGGCCTGCATCTTGCCGACGTCGAGAACCTGCTCGCACTGCTGGACAGACTCGTCGACTCCGGCAAGTCGGTCATCGTCATCGAGCATCACCAGGCGGTCATGGCCCATGCCGACCGGATCATCGACCTCGGCCCCGGAGCCGGCCACGACGGCGGCAACATCGTCTTCGAAGGCACGCCCGCGGAACTCGTGGCGGCGCGCTCGACCCTGACCGGCGAGCACCTCGCGGAGTACGTCGGGGCATGAGTCAGGGGGCGTGAGTCAGGCCATCGTGCCGTGTGTCGCGACGAAGACCAGGAACACGACGAACAGCGCGGTGATCCCGAGAACGGCGCCGCCGAGGGCTTCGCGGTGGTTCGTCGCCAGACCCTTGTCCACGCGCGCCAGCCCGATCCAGCCGCATGCCACCGCTATCAGTGCCGCGGGGACGGAAACCAGATCTCCGACGATGGGGACGAACGCGAAGACAGCGGCGAAGATGCCTACGACCAGAGCCGTGTGCCCCACACCGTTGAGGGGCAGCGGTCGTGTGGACCGAGTCTTGGGCATAACGGCTCCCGAAGCGCTGGAAGCGGGCACGTTCGCCCATGATCGCACAACACCGTCGCCCACCCTGGCTCGATCGACGATTGCGATCCCCTCGTCTACAGCCAGGTGTCCTCGGATGCCGTGGTGAGGAAAGCCTCGAGGTCGTCGCGCCACGGTGCGGGTGTGGTCTTCTCCGGTTCGATTCCGGTGTACTGCCCACGGTAGAACAACAGGGGCCGTTCCTGCTCGTCATGGACTTCGCTCAACGAGGCGACACGGCCGAACACCACCCAGTGGTCACCGCCGTCGTGCACGGTTTCGACGGTGCAGTCGATGTGGGCGAGCGCTCCGGTGAGGACCGGCGATCCGAGCCGCGACGGGGTCCAGTCCACCCCCGCGAACTTGTCGGGCTCGCGGGAGCCGAACCGCGCGCACGTGTCGCGCTGGTCCTCCGCGAGAACGTTGACGCAGAACCGGCCGGACCGCTCGATCGCCGACCACGACCGGGACTGCTTGGTCGGGCAGAACAACACGAGCGGCGGATCGAGCGACAACGCCGCGAACGACTGGCAAGCGAAACCGACGGGCTTGCCGTCGTCGATCGTGGTGATGATGGTGACGCCGGTGCAGAATTGACCGAGCACGGTACGAAACACCCTCGGATCGACCGCACCGGCACCATCGTCGGTTGTCGTGCCGTCGGTGGTCACGGCCGGAATCCCACCGAGAAGTCGTGGCCCCACAGGCTCACCGCGGTCGATTCGCGGGCGACCCATCCCTGATCGTCCTCCACCTGCAGTCCCTCGCAACCGAATTCGACGTCGAATCCGCCGGGGGTCTTCATGTAGAACGAGAGCATCTTGTCGTTGACGTGCCGACCGAGCGTGGCCGACATCTTCACCTTCTTCCGCAGCGCGCGGTCGAGGGCGAGACCGACGTCGTCGGAGTTCTCGACCTCGATCATCAGGTGCACGATGCCGCTGGGCGTGGGCATCGGCATGAACGCCAGGCTGTGGTGGCGCGGGTTGCAGCCGAAGAAGCGCAGCCATGCGGGCTTGCCACCGGCCGGCCGGCCGACGATCTCGGGCGGCAGCCGCATCGAGTCGCGGAGCCGGAAGCCGAGGACGTCGCGGTAGAACCGCAGCGATTCCTCGTCGTCGTGCGTCGAGAGGACGACATGGCCGAGCCCCTGTTCGCCGGTGACGAACCTGTGCCCGTACGGGCTGACCACGCGACGGTGTTCGAGCGCGGCGCCGTGGAAGGCTTCGAGGGTGTTGCCGGACGGGTCGGTGAACACGACGAGTTCGTCGACGCGACGGTCGGCGATCTGCTCGGCGGTGCCTTCCTTGAAGGGCACACCCGCTGCGGAGAGGTTGTCGCGGATCTCCTGAAGGTCGGCGGCATTCGCGGTTTCCCATCCGGAGACGAGAAGCCGGTCGGATTCGTGCGGTTCGATCACCAGACGTGCAGGAAAGTCGTCCATGCGCAGGTACAGGGCCTCGGGGTTCGAGCCCTTGCCCTCGACCATGCCGAGCACCTTGAGACCGTAGTCGCGCCACGCGGCCATGTCGGTGGCGCCGATACGCAGGTACGCCAGAGAGCGGATACCCATCAGGCACCTCCATCGGTCAGGAAATCGGCAGTGAGACGGTTGAATTCGTCGAACTTCTCGAGTTGGGCCCAGTGGCCGCAACCACCGAAGACGTGCAGTTGAGCTCGCGGAATCATCTTCAGGGCCACCAGCGCCCCGTCGAGCGGGTTGACGCGGTCTTCGCGGCCCCAGATCAACAGGACGCGCTGACGCAACTTGTAGGCGTCGCGCCACAGCATGCCCTTCTCGAACTCCCCGCTGGAGAAGGACTTTCCCATCGCCTTCGCCGCGGCCAGCGACTCCGGTGTGCTCGCAGCGGCGAAGCGCTCCTCGACCAGTTCCGGGGTGACGAGGGACTGGTCGAACACCATGATCCGCAGGAATGCCTCGAGGTTTTCGCGAGTCGGGCGGTAGCCGAACTTGCCCAGGTTCTTCACGCCCTCGGTGGGGTCGGGCGCGAACAGATTGACGCTCAGACCGCCGGGGCCCATGAGCACGAGCCGGCCGGCGCGGTCCGGATAGTCGAGCGCGAATCGGACCGCGGCGCCGCCGCCCAGCGAATTGCCGAGCAGGTGCACACGCTCGGTGATGCCGAGGGTGTCGAGCAGATCCTTCAGGGCCGACGCACTGTGCACGAAGTACTGCGGGTGCTCGGTCGGCTTGTCGGACTTGCCGTAACCGGGCTGGTCGACGGCGAGCACGTGGAACTGCTGAGCCAGCACCGGAATGTTCTTGGCGAAGTTCGACCACGAGGACGCGCCCGGACCGCCCCCGTGCAGCAGCACGATCGTGGTGTCGTTACCGACCCCCGCCTCGTGGTAATGCAGGCGCAGGTCGTCACGGACCTGCGCGAAACGAGAGGTGGATTCGAAGGTGATCTCTTCTGTCACAGTCACTTCGGAACTCCCTAGACCATCGTGTCGGTGAGCGGGAGACCGAATTCGGCCGCACCGAACATCACGTATGCGCGCTCGGCATCATTGGCCGCGTGCACGCGGCCCGCGTGCGCGTCGCGCCAGAACCGCTGGATGGGGGTGCCGTTGGCGAGCGCGGTGGCGCCGGAGTTCTCGAAGAGCCGATCGATCGACGTGATGGCGCGGCCGGTCGCGCGCACCTGGTCGCGGCGGGCCCGGAGCCGGAGTTCCATCGGGATTTCCTTACCGGCAACGAGATAGGCGTATTCGTCGGCGACGTTGCCCGAGAGTTGACGCCATGCGGCGTCGATATCGCTGGACGCTTCGGCGATGCGCACCTTGGCGAACGGATCGTCCTTGGCCTTCTCGCCGGCGTACGCAGCGCGGACGCGCTTCCCCTGGTGCTCGACGTGGGCGTCGTACGCGCCGTACGCCATCCCGACGATGGGCGCCGAGATGGTGGTGGGGTGAACGGTGCCCCACGGCATCTTGTAGACGGGTGCGGTGTTGCGCTCGAGGCCCGGCGAAGCGTAGTCGTTCATCGCCTTGAAACCGAGGAAGCGGTGGCGCGGCACGAAGACGTCGTCGACGACGACCGTGTTGGAACCGGTGCCCCGCAGCCCGACCACGTTCCACACGTCGTCGATCTTGTACTCGGAGCGCGGAATCAGGAAGCTGCCGAAGTCGACCGGCCGTCCGTCCTTGATCACCGGGCCGCCGACGACCACCCAGGAGGCGTGGTCGCAACCCGAGGACCACGCCCAGGAACCGTTGACCTTGTACCCGCCGTCGACGACCTCGCCGGCGCCCATGGGCGCGTACGAGGACGAGATGCGCACGTCGGTGTCTTCGCCCCACACCTCTTCCTGGGCCTGTTGCGAGAACAGGGCCAGGTGCCAGTTGTGGACGCCGATGATGCCCGAAACCCAACCGGTGGAACCGCATGCGCTCGCGATGTTGCGTACCGCGGTGTAGAAGGTGACCGGGTCGGCCTCGTAGCCACCCCACTGCGACGGTTGCAGAAGCTTGAAGAAACCCGCTTCCTGAAGTGCCTTGACCGATTCGTCGGGAAGTCGGCGCAGATCTTCGGCTTCCTGCGCGCGTTCTCGCAGGCTGGGCAGCAGGGCGTCGATCCGCTGCAGTACCTCGTGGCTCTCGTGGTCACCCACTGGACGCTCCCGTCTGTGTCCGAATTGATCGCTCTGTTCGAGACTAGAACATGTTCCTATTCATGTCGAGACCACTTGCTTTTCGCAGGTTCCCGCAGCTTTCAGAAGGACCAAAGTCCTCGAAAGCTTTCGTACAGGACCAGAGTTCTATAACGTGTTCTACCAAGAATCCGGAAGGAAGTGAGCGGACATGGCACAGATTCGCGAAATCGACGTCGGAGAGGTCCGGACGCGGTTCGCGCGGGGCTGGCACTGCCTCGGACTGAGCGGCGCGTTCAGGGACGGCAAGCCTCACGCTGTCGAAGCCTTCGGCACCAAACTCGTGGTGTGGGCCGACAGCAAGGGCGACCTGAAGGTGCTCGATGCCTACTGCCGTCATATGGGTGGCGATCTCAGCCAAGGCGAGATCAAGGGCGATTCGGTGGCGTGCCCGTTCCACGACTGGCGCTGGGGCGGCAACGGCAAGTGCACCGAGATTCCCTACTCGCGCCGTGTCCCGCCGCTGGCCCGCACGCGTGCGTGGACCACGATGGAAAGACACGGCCAGCTGTTCGTGTGGAACGACCCGGAGGGCAATGCGCCACCGCCGGAGGTCACGATCCCGGAGATCGAGCAGTACGGGTCCGGCGAGTGGACCGACTGGACGTGGAATCAGATCCTCATCGAGGGTTCCAACTGCCGCGAGATCATCGACAACGTCGTGGACATGGCGCACTTCTACTACATCCACTACGCCTTCCCCACGTTCTTCAAGAACGTCTTCGAAGGGCACGTCGCAGAGCAGTACCTCAACACCCGTGGCCGGCCCGACAAAGGCATGTCCACGCAATACGGCGTGGAATCGACACTCGAGTCGTACGCCGCGTACTACGGCCCGTCCTACATGATCAACCCGATGACCAACAGCTACGGCGGGTATCAGGTGGAGTCGGTGCTCATCAACTGCCACTACCCCATCACGCAGGATTCGTTCATGCTGCAGTACGGGATCATCGTCAAGAAGCCGACAGGCATGTCCGACGAACAGTCGGCGAAGCTGGCGGCGAAGTTCACCGAGGGCATCGGCGAGGGGTTCCTCCAGGACGTCGAAATCTGGAAGAACAAAACGAAGATCGAGAACCCGTTGTTGTGCGACGAGGACGGACCCGTCTATCAACTGCGCCGCTGGTACGAGCAGTTCTACGTGGACGTCGCCGACGTCACCGAGAAGATGACCGGCCGTTTCGAATTCGAAGTCGACACGGCGAAGGCCAACGAGGCCTGGGAAAAGGAAGTGGCCGAGAACCTCTCGCGACGAGACGCCGACCGGTCACAGCAGGAAGCAGAGGTCTGACGATGGGCGCCTCGACCCGAGCAAGCAGATGGGCCAAGTCGCCGGACTTCGCCGGTCGGCCCGACCGGGTCGAGGCCATCGCAGCCCAAACCGCCATAGACAAGATCAACTACCTGGATTCGGGTCAGCACGAGGTCACGTGCCGCGAGTGCGGCACGTGCGTGCTGGTGCGCAAGAACAGCTACAAGCACACGAGCGTGCAGTGGCAGGACGATCCCGACACCGTCTGTCCCACCTTCCGCGACACCGGGATCGCCGCCGGCACGTCGATCACCCCACGCGAAGGGTGCCCGCAACTGCAGGCGAGCATCGAACAGGCGGTGCTCGACGGCCGGATCACCGTACCGGACTGACGGCTCCTGCACGCCGGCCGCCGACATCCCGGATCGAGACCGGGTCAGTCCACACTCGTCGTGCGGACGACCATGTTCCCGGCAGACTCGGCGGCGCGGCGGGAACGGGACAGCACGAGCCCACCGAGATTGATGCCGATCTGCCCCAGCACCAGAGCGATGATGGCACCGGCACGCCCGCTTCCGGTACCGAATCCCCCCGTGGAGCCGGCCAGATGCAGCACGCCGAGAACGACCGTAGTCAGCCCCGCGACCAATGCCACGAGGGCCCCGGTTCGTCCGTTGCCGCCTCCGATGCGCCCCGTGCTGCGGGCAAGTGCGAGACCCCCGACCACCACGCTGAGCAAGCCGAGCACGGCGACCATAGTTGCTGCGAACCGTCCGGAGCCGGGGCCGTAACTACCGGCGGCGACGGACAGATCCGAAGCCGCAAGAGCGACGAAGCCGTACATTCGAGATTCCTTTCAGGAGTGACCGGATGACACTCCCGATCCTGACGGCTCGAGACCCGCGAGTCCTCCGTCAGCGGATGACATCTCCTGCGCATTTCGACGTACGCCTACCGCCACGGTTACGTTCCCGGTCGTAGGGCAATCCCGCTCCGGGAAGCTTAAAATCGCGCCATGCCGACAGGATTCGGGTCGAGCCGGCGGCGAGGGTACGCGCTGGATCTGTTTCTCGCGCTCTTCGTCACCGCGATGCAGGTTCAGGGCACCCTGTCCCGGGTGTCCGCAGAGCCGGACACGGTGCAACGGCCCCTCGGGGACTTCGGCGGTCTCGGTTACGTCCTGCTGGTCGCCGGTGGAATCGTCGTGGCTCTGCGGCGCCGTGTCCCGGTCCTGGTCTTCGTGGTTACCGCCCTGGCCAGCCTGGTGTACTACACGATGGATTTTCCCGACGGGCCGGGCTGGCTGGGGCTTTTCGTCGCGCTCTACACCCTCACTGCGTACGGCGACGGGCGCCGCACGCTGGTGATCGCGGGGATCGGCACAGCGGTGCTGGCGGTCGGGTGGTTGGCCGCCGCCGCGGACCTCGAGCCGCGCGCCGCGATCGGGTGGGTCTTCTTCCGGATCGGGGCATCGGTGATGAGCGCTGCCCTCGGCGAGTCGGTTCGCACGCGTCACGTCATCGCCGCCGATGCCGTGGAGCGCGCCGAGCTGGCCGAAAGGACTCGTGAGCAGGAGGCGAGGGCCCGGGTCGACGAGGAGCGACTCCGGATCGCCCGGGAGGTCCACGACACGGTCGCGCACGCGATCGCCATCATCAACGTGCAGTCGGGCGTGACCGCCCATCTGCTCGACAAGCGGCCCGAGGGTACGCGTGAGGCCCTGAAGTCGATCGAACGAACCAGCTCGCAGGCCCTGCAGGAGATGCGGTCGATCCTCGGCGTCCTGCGNGGCGAACACGACGGGTGCACGCCGTACCCCGGCCTCGGACAGCTCGACGAGCTGATAGCAGCCTCGTCCCACGCCGGACTCGACGTCGTGGTCGAAGGTGCGCCGCCGGGGGCCTCACTGCCGACCGCGGTGGACAGTGCCGCGTATCGGATCGTGCAGGAGTCGCTGACCAACGTGATCCGCCACGTCGGCCCGACACGGGTGACCGTGGGAATCGACTACGGACCCGACTCGCTGATCGTGCGGGTGACCAACCGGGATGATGCCCCCGGACGGGACACGACCCGGGCCGCTGCCGTGGGGCGCGGTCTCCTCGGCATGCGCGAGCGGTGCCAACTGCTCGGTGGTGACTTCGACGCCGGCCCGATCGACGGTGGCGGGTTCTCGGTCGCTGCGCGTCTGCCCCTTCCGCCCTCGGTGGGGGCTGCACGATGACCGGCGACGCCCCGATCAGGGTGCTGCTGGTAGACGACGAAGTTCTTGTGCGGTCGGGCTTCAAGGCCCTGCTCGACGCCGAGGACGGCATCGAGGTCGTCGGCGAAGCGACCGACGGCGCCCAGGCGGTCGAGAGGACACTCTCCACGCGGCCCGATGTCGTCCTCATGGACATCCGGATGCCGCGGGTGGACGGCATCGAAGCCACCCGGAAGATCGTCACGACACCCGGACTGCAGCACGTCCGGATTCTCATCCTCACCACCTACGACACCGACGCGTACGTTTTCGGCGGACTCGAGGCAGGTGCCAGCGGCTTCCTGCTCAAGGACGCCGGGCCGCCGGAACTGCTCCACGCCATACGCGTCGTCGCAGCGGGCGAATCACTGCTTGCGCCTCGGATCACGCGTCGCCTGATCTCCCAGTTCACCGCGCACCGCAAGGCCGACCGGGCGGCCGAGGAACGCCTCGCGGTACTCACCGAACGAGAGCGAGAGGTGCTTGCGCTGGTCGGACAGGGCAAGAGCAACAGTGAGATCGGCGCCGAACTGTTCCTCAGCCCCGCGACGGCCCGCACGCACGTCAGTCACGCCATGGTCAAGCTCCACGCCCGTGATCGAGCACAATTGGTCGTCATCGCCTACCGGACGGGCCTGGTCACTCCCTGAACGGCTGTCGGCACTCCCCGGGTTCAGGCGGACCGCTTTTCGCGCTGAAGCTCGAGAGCGATGTCGATCAGCTGATCTTCCTGACCGCCGATGAGCTTGCGTTTGCCGGCACGGACCAGAAGTTCGGCCGCCGACACGTCGTACCGCTCGGCCTGCCGTTCCGCGTGGCGCAGGAAGCTCGAGTACACCCCCGCGTAGCCCATCATCAGTGCTTGGCGGTCGAGGAGGCACTCCTTCGGCATCACCGGACGCACCACGTCTTCGGCGGCGTCGGCGATCGCGAAGAAATCGATGCCGGTCTTGATGCCGACCTTGTCGCACACCCCGACCAACGCCTCGACCGGGGTGTTTCCGGCACCGGCACCGAACCGTCGGGCCGAACCGTCGATCTGCTTGGCTCCGGCCCGGATGGCGGCTATCGAATTGGCCACGCCCAGACCGAGATTCTCGTGTCCGTGGAAGCCGACCTGCGCGTCGCGGCCCAACTCGGCGACGAGTGCTTCGACGCGTTCGGTGACCTGCTCGAGAACCAGCGCGCCGGCGGAGTCCACGACGTATACGCACTGGCACCCGGCGTCGGCCATGATGCGGGCCTGCTGCGCGAGCGTCTCGGGGCTGACGGTGTGCGCCATCATGAGGAATCCGACGGTTTCGAGACCGCGGTCGCGGGCGAGACCGAAGTGCTGGATCGATACGTCGGCCTCGGTGCAGTGCGTCGCAATGCGACAGATCGACGCGCCGTTGTCCTGCGCTTCGACGATGTCGTCCTTGATGCCGACGCCCGGCAACATGAGGAACGCGATCTTCGCGCTCTGCGCGGTATCCACGGCGATCCTGATCAATTCCTGCTCGGGGACCTTCGAGAAACCGTAGTTGAACGACGAGCCGCCGAGGCCGTCACCGTGGGTGACCTCGATAACCGGCACACCCGACAGGTCGAGGGCGGCAACGATCGCGCGGACCTCCTCACGGTCGAACTGATGCCGCTTGTGGTGCGATCCGTCGCGGAGCGATGTGTCGGTGACGCGGATGTCCCACGCCGGATCGAAATGAATGTTCTCGTCGAGAAGAGCCATGGTGTTCACGCTTTCACTGCAAGCAGGTCGCGGGCGATTTCCTCGCCCACCTTGGTGGCGGCCGCGGTCATGATGTCGAGGTTGCCCGCGTACGGCGGCAGGAAGTCACCGGCGCCTTCCACCTCGATGAACGTGGTGACGGTGGCGTGCCCGCCGGAGACGACACTCGGATCGTCGAACTGCGGTTCGTTGAGCAGTCGGTAGCCCGGTACGTACTGCTGGACATCGGCGACCACCCGGTGAATGGAGTCGGTGATCGCGGCGCGATCGGCATCCTCCGGGACGGCGCAGAAGATGGTGTCGCGCATGATCATCGGCGGGTCGGCCGGGTTGAGGACGATGATCGCCTTGCCGCGCTGCACGCCACCGATGGTTTCGATACCGCGACTGGTGGTCTTGGTGAACTCGTCGATGTTCGCGCGGGTACCCGGGCCGGCGGATACGGAGGCGACGGACGCGACGATCTCGGCGTACGGCACGTCGACGATGCGGGAGACGGCGTAGACGATCGGGATGGTCGCCTGCCCACCGCACGTGATCATGTTGACGTTGGGCACGTCGAGATGCGCGTGCAGATTGGCAGGCGGCACCACTGCGGGTCCGACGGCGGCAGGTGTGAGGTCGATGGCGCGGATACCGGCGGCCGCGTATTTCGGGGCTGCGTCCCGGTGCACGTATGCGCTGGTTGCCTCGAAGACGAGATCGGGTTTCTCGGATTGTGCGAGCAACCACTCCACACCCTCGGCGGATGTCTCGAGGCCGAGCGCACGCGCCCGCGCGAGGCCTTCGCTGGCAGGATCGATGCCGATCATCCAGCGGGGCTCGAGCACCTCCGAGCGCTGCAGCTTGTAGAGCAGGTCGGTGCTGATGTTGCCGGATCCGACGATTGCGACACTTGCTTTGGTCATTCGATGTGCTCCTGGCTCGAAATTCGGGCGATCACAGGAGTGACCGTCATACGAAGTGCAGAGATACGGTGCCCAGCCCGGTGAAATCGGCGAAGAACTCGTCGCCGGGGCGGGCGTCGATGGCCCGCGTGCACGACCCCGGCAGCACGATGTCGCCTGCCTTCAGGCGCACACCGAAGCTGTCGACCTTGCGGGCGAGCCAGGCGACGGCGGTGACCGGATTGCCCAGCACTGCGTCGCTGCGCCCCTCGGCGATGCGCTCGCCGTTGCGCGTGAGGACCGCGTCGATGTTCTTGATATCGATGTCGCGCGGCGCGACTCTTCCGGTACCGAGCACCCACCCCGCCGACGAGGCGTTGTCGGCGATCGTGTCGGCGAGACCGATCTTCCAGTCCTTGATGCGGCTGTCGATCAGTTCGATCGACGGGGCGAAGGCGACGGTCGCGTCGAGCACGTCGTCCTCGGTGCAGTTCGCGCCCGGCAGGTCCTTGCCGAGAACGAAGGCCACCTCCACTTCGACGCGCGGAAAACAGTAGCGAGACGTGTCGAGTGGTCTGTCCTCGAAGATCTCCATGTCGTCGAGGAGATGCCCGTAGTCGGGTTCGTCGACGCCCATCATCTGCTGCATCGCGAGCGACGACAGTCCCACCTTGTGTCCGACGATGCGCGCCCCGGCCGAGGTCCGGCGTCCGATGTTGACGAGCTGGATCTCATAGGCGTCGACGACGTCGAGGCCGGGATATCGCGTCACGAGCGGATCGATCGGCACCCGGTCGCGTTCGGCCGCCTCGAGATCCTCCGCGAGTTCGTTCCGCTGCGTCGTCGGAAGCATGGGTCTCTTTCCTGTTCTGGAACGCGTTTCTGCACCGACTTCCGGCACGGCGACGATCTGTGCAGAAAGGATGGACTCACCGCCCCCTCATTCTATAACGTGTTCTACATGAGTAAGCAGGAATACGACATCGTCGTCGTCGGCAGCGGTGCCGGCGGAATGACCGCCGCGATTACCGCTGCCCGCAAGGGCGCCAGTGTCGTCCTGATCGAGAAGGCCCCGCACTTCGGTGGCTCCAGCGCCCGCTCCGGCGGCGGTGTCTGGATCCCCGGCAACGAGGCCCTGAAAGCCGCCGGAGTGGACGACACTCCGGAAGCGGCCCGAAAGTACCTGCACAGCATCATCGGCGACAGTGTTCCCGCCGAAAAGATCGACACCTACATCGACCGCGGCCCCGAGATGCTTTCGTTCGTCCAGGCCAACAGCGCACTCGACCTGCAATGGGTCCCCGGCTATTCCGACTACTACCCCGAAGCCCCCGGCGGCCGGGCCGGCGGCAGGTCGGCGGAACCGAAACCGTTCGACGGCAATCGCCTCGGCGACGATCTCGGACTCCTCGAACCCGACTACGTCAAGGCGCCACCCAACTTCGTCATCACCCAGGCCGACTACAAGTGGCTCAACCTGCTCATGCGCAACCCGCGCGGTCCGCTGCGCGCCGCGAGGGTCGGTACGCGATTCCTGTGGGCCCGGATCACGAAGAAGCACCTGCTCGTCCGCGGCCAGGCGCTGATGGCCGGTCTCTACCTGGGACTACGCGATGCGGGAGTGCCACTCCTGCTCGACACTGCCCTCACCGAACTCGTCGTCGAGGACGGCATCGTCCGCGGGGTCAAGGTGGTCTCGCACGGCGAGGAGCAGACCATCTCGGCACGACAGGGCGTGATCCTGGCCAGCGGCGGCTTCGAGCACAACGAACAGATGCGCGAGCAGTACCAGCGTCAACCGATCGGCACCGCATGGACGGTCGGGGCGAAAGCCAACACCGGCGACGGCATCCGCGCCGGCCAGAAATTGGGCGCAGCAGTCGATTTCATGGACGACGCCTGGTGGGGACCGTCGTTCCCGCTCACCGGAGGTCCCTGGTTCGCACTGTCCGAGCGCAGCCTCCCCGGGTGCGTGATGGTCAACAAGGCGGGCAAGCGCTTCGTCAACGAATCCGCCCCGTACGTCGAGGCGACCCACGCGATGTACGGCGGACAGCACGGGCGCGGCGACGGACCCGCCGAGAACCTGCCCTGCTGGCTCGTCCTCGATCAGCGCTACCGCAACCGGTACAGCTTCGCGGGCATCACGCCGCGCCGGCCGTTCCCGAAACGCTGGTTCAAGTCCGGCGTGCTCGTTCAGGCCGGCACCGTCAGCGAACTCGCCGAGAAGATCGGCGTGCCCGCGTCCGCGCTCACCGAAACCGTGGAGCGCTTCAACGGCTTCGCCCGCTCCGGCCGGGACGAGGATTTCGGCCGCGGCGAATCCGAGTACGACCACTACTACGGCGACCCGCGCAACAAGCCCAACCCGAGCCTCGCTGTCATCGACAAGGCCCCGTTCTACGCGATCAAGGTGGTGCCCGGCGACCTCGGCACCAAGGGAGGTCTCGTCACCGACGTCGATGCCCGGGTCCTGCGCGAGGACGGCAGCGTCGTCGAGGGCCTGTACGCCGCCGGTAACGTCAGTTCCCCCGTCATGGGGCACACCTACGCCGGTCCGGGCGCAACCATCGGACCCGCCATGACCTTTGCCTACCTGGCTGTGCTCGACATCCTGCGCAACGGTCACGTCCGCTCATCGGGAGAAGCCGTCGCGGAAACCGCCGAACAGCATTAATCTCCGGCCGCCGGGTCCGCATCACGGTCCCGGCGAGCAAGGCCGCTCTCGCCGAGGGCGGTCGGTCAGAAAGGATCCCCGTGCCCATCGATCCCTCCATCGCCATCGGCGCCGAACTTCCCGCGCAGGAATTCTCCTGGACCAGTAGCGACGTTCAGCTCTACAACCTCGGTCTCGGTGCCGGCTCACGCCCCACCGACGCCGGCGAACTGCGCTATGTGCGCGACGGTGAACCGCAGGTGCTCCCCACGTTCGGCGCGGTCGCCCCCACCTTCCATCAGACGGAGCCGCCGAAGGTCTCGTTCCCCGGGGTCGAGATCGACCTGGCGAAGGTCGTGCACGGCAGCCAGGAAGTTGTCGTGCACGCGCCGATCCCGCCGTCGGGTAAGGGCCGCAGCGTGACCCGCATCGTCGAGGCCTGGGACAAGGGCAAGGCCGCGGTGATCGTGCAGGAATCGACCGCCGAGGACCTCGACGGCAACCTGCTGTGGACGGCGCGTTCCTCGATCTTCGCGCGCGGTGAGGGCGGCTTCGGAGGCGAACGCGGCCCGTCGGAGTCCGTCGAGCTTCCCGACCGCACCCCGGACGCCGAATTCGACGTACCGACCCTGCCGCAGCAGGCACTGCTGTACCGCCTGTGCGGCGACCGCAATCCCCTGCATTCCGATCCCGAGTTCGCGGAAGCGGCCGGCTTCCCGGCACCGATCCTGCACGGACTGTGCACATACGGAATCGTCTGCAAGAGCGTGACCGATAATCTCCTCGGTTCGGATGCCTCGCGTGTCAAGGGATTCCGGGCCCGCTTCGCCGGCGTCGTCTTCCCCGGTGAGACGCTGCGCGTACGCGTGTGGGAGGACGGAAAGCAACTGCTCATCTCTGCCGCGGTCGTCGACCGCGATCTCGCCCCTGCCCTGGCCGACGTGGTGCTCACTGTCGTGTGAGCCTTACTCCCGGAAAGTAGCCCATGACAATTCGAGACGGTTCGCCGCGCCTGTCGCGGCGAGGATTCCTTGCTGCCGGCGCGGGCGCACTCGCCGCGACCGCGTTCGGTGGCTGGACTCCGGTGCACGCGGTTCCGTTCGGTTCTTCCGAGGTGAGCCTGGCCGCTCCCCCGGCGTTCCCGGACGGCATCGCGCTGTACCAGCAGGCGTACCAGAACTGGTCGAAAGAGATCATGCTCGACGCGATCTGGACCTGCGCGCCGACCTCACCCGATGATGTCGTGCGGCTTACCAATTGGGCGCACCAGCACGGCTACACCATTCGTCCGCGGGGAGCCATGCACGGCTGGACACCGTTGACGATCGTCAACGGTGCGCCCGTCGATCGGGTCATCCTCGCCGATACGATGCTGCACCTGAACTCGGTGAGCGTGAGTCCGGCCGGCGCCCCCGCGACCGTCACCGCGGGCCCGGGCGCGACTCTCGATGCGATTACCACCGCGCTGCAGGAGCACGGACTCGGTTTCGCGAACCTTCCCGCACCCGGCGTGCTGTCGCTCGCGGGCGCGCTCGCGGTCAATGCGCACGGTGCGGCCCTACCGGCCGACGGTGAAACCACGGTCTTCGGGCACACATTCGGGTCATTGAGCAATTTGATCACCGAACTCACCGCCGTGGTGTGGGACGGAAATGCCTACTCGCTGCGCACCTTCACTCGAGCAGACTCCGATATCACGGCGCTCCTCACGCATCTGGGGCGGACGTTCCTGACGTCGATCACGCTCCAGGCCGGAGCGAACTACCGCATGCGGTGCCAGAGCTTCACCGATATCGACTGGCGGGAGCTGTTCGCCCCGGCCGGCGCGGACGGTCGCACATTCGAGTCGTTCGTACGCGCGACCGGGCGTGCCGAAGCCATCTGGTATCCGTTCACGGACAAGCCGTGGTTGAAGGTATGGTCGCTTGCACCGGAGAAGCCGCCGGCATCGCGGGAAGTCACGGGACCTTACAACTACCCGTTCTCCGACAACGTCCCCGAGCCGATCACCGACCTCCTCGGCGGGATCACCGCTGGAAACACGGCAATCGCACCGGCATTCGGTCAAACCTATTACGGCGTCACGGTAGCCGGGCTGGCTGCCACCGGATCGTCCGACATCTGGGGCTGGTCGAAGGATCTCCAGTTCTACATCAAGCCGACCACCCTGCGCCTCACCGAGGGCGGCGGTGCGGTCCTGACCAATCGCGCGAATATCGCGAACGTGATCCACGACTTCACCGAGTGGTTCGACGACCGCATCGAGCACTACCGCGCGCTCGGACAGTATCCGCTCAACGGCCCCGTCGAGATCCGGTGCTGCGGCCTCGATTCGCCGGAGGATGTGCAGGTCCCGTCGGCGGGTTCCCCCACGATCTCCTCCATGCGGCCCCGGCCCGACCATCCCGAGTGGGACACCGCGATCTGGCTCAACGTGCTCGGTGTCCCCGGCACACCCGGCATGTTCGCGTTCTACCGCGAGATGGAGCAATGGATGCGCGGACATTACAACGGAAGTGATTCCACGTTCCGCCCCGAATGGTCGAAGGGATGGGCGTTCGGGCCCGAACTGCCGTACACCGACGAGCAGATCGTCTCGCAGGCACTTCCCGCCACCTATCGCGAAGGCGTTCCCTCGGACGAGAACTGGGATTCGGCGCGCGCCGTGTACAACAAGTTCGATCCGCATCGGGTGTTCAGCAACAGTTTCCTCGACCGTTTGCTGCCCTGAGAGATCGATCCGGTCCTGTTATCGTCGTCCACCATGCGAAGTGTGCGACGTTGGATCGGTGCTGCAACGGTTCCCCTGCTCGTAGTGGCGGGAGGTCTGGCCCTCACCGGAACTGCGTCGGCGTCGCCCGATACCGGGTCGGTCATCGCGCCGTCAGGCTCCGATACCGACGTGACATTCGAAGCCGACGGCACGACGTTCCACGGCAGCCTGCGCACTCCCGACGGTGAGACCGAGGGTGCCGCGTTGCTGATCCCGGGGAGCGGGATGTCGGACCGCAACGGCAACCAACCTCCCGTCTGGATGGCCGACACACTGCTCCGTGTCGCGGATTCGCTTGCCGCCCAAGGCATCGCCAGCCTACGTTTCGACAAGATCGGCGCGGGAGCTACCGGCCTCGGGACATACACACCCGAAACCATCGGCGAGTACGGCTTCACCGACCAGGTCGACCACGCCGAAGCCGCCGCGAAGCTGCTGTCCGAGCGCACCGGTTTCACCACCGACGACCTCCTCGTGCTCGGGCACAGCGAGGGCGGTCTGACGACGCTGGTTCTCGCTCAGCGCGGCATCGGCGACGGCTACGGGCTGCTGCAGCCGCTGCCGATGCGGTACCTCGACCTGCTTCGCGGCCAGCTCGAAAACGCCGCGAACTCGGGGCGCCTGGGCGAAGCCGAAACCGAAGTGATCCGCACCGAGCTTCCCCGCACCATCGAATCGATTCGGACCACGGGCACCGTCCCGGAAGGTCAGAATCCGCTACTCGGACAGCTCGGTCTCAACGCCGCCAACGCGAAGTTCCTGGCGGAGGCCGACAAGCTGTACCCACCCGAACTGGCCGCGTCGCTGCCCGCCGACACTCCGGTGCTGCTGACCTGCTCGGACAAGGACCTGAACATCAGCTGCGCTCAGATCGACCCGCTGCGTGCCGCCCTCGAACACACCGACCTGCAGTTCGGGCACTTCACCAAGGCCAACCACAGCCTCGAAGAGCTCGGCCCGCTACCTGCGAGCGCCGTCGACGGGCCGGCCCTGCTGCCGGTATCTTTCGAGTTCGCGACGGCAATCAACGGCTGGGCAGCACAGCGCGGACAATAGCCGACCCACATACCGACCGGCAGGAGCCGCGTTCTCATCCGAGAGCGCGGCTCTTCCATTCGTCCGCCACCTCCAGAAGCGACAGTCGGCTGATCACACGGTCGAGGTCCGGCTCACCGTCCACACCGGCAGCAAGATCGTCCACCGGGGCGTAGGCCACCACTGTCAATCGCACGTCGGCATCGCACAACACGTCGATGAGATTCACGAAGCGACGGACGGCGTCGGCGTCGGCTTCACGCAGCGGCGGCACACCGAACAGCCCCCACTCTTTGTGCTCGCGTGCCACGGCCAGATAGTCCGCCGAAACGGTAGACGCTGCGCACAGATCCGTGAAGTCGAACCAGACTGTGCCGCCTCGGACGGCCAGCGCGCGGAGCGGCCGAGCTGCGAGGTGAAGGACTCGGCGCTCGTTCGGTTCGGGTGCGGAGACGGAGTCCACGGGCAGGTATCGCCCGGTCGGGAATCCGCTCTCGGCCGCCGACGCCCCGGACCGGCGCAGATCGGTGGGACCCGCGACCTCGACGACATCGAGATGCTGTTCGAGCAATGCGATGGTCGGCTCGAACAGGTGGTGGAACAGCGGATTCGGCAACAGTTGTGTGGTCGGGTAATTCGAGGTCGCGACGAGCGCGACGCCCCTGGCGAAGAGGGTCGAGACCGTGCGAGCCGCAAGCATGGCATCACCGGGATCGTGGACGTGGAATTCGTCGAAGCACAGCAGCCGTGCTTCGCCGATGGCGGCGTCGATCGCGCGGTCGATGGCACCGAGCCGGTGCGCGTCGGCATGCAGGTCGGCGAAGAACCTGTGGAAATGGACTCGCCGGTGCCGTGTGGTTACCGAGTCGAGAAATTGGTCCATCAACCAGGTTTTGCCGCGACCGACCGGTCCCCACAGGTACACCCCGCCGGGGTGGGTGCGCCGAGCGGGGAGGATGCGGGCCAACCGTGCCAGTGCGTCGGCTCCCTCGCGTTGCGGTTCGAGAATCATTTCATCTCCTCTACAGGCGTAGAGGATACTCTACGCCTGTAGAGTTACGGTGTGTCCACCACGCCGGATCGCCGCATCCTCATCGCCGAGGCCGCCCTCGACCTGATCGCCCGCGAGGGCCTGCGCGCCCTGACCCACCGCGCCGTCGACCGCGACCTCGATCTGCCGGCGGGCTCGTCGTCGTACTACTTCCGCAGTCGCGGGGCGCTGCTCGACGCCGCCGTTCGACGCCTCGCTCAGAATTCACGCGACGCCTTCACCCGCTCCGGTCTCGAAGCTCCCGAGAGGACCGATGACGTCGACGCGAGCGCACGCGCCGTCGCAACCACCCTCGACGAAATGCTGCTGCGTCGACGCCGGGATCTTCTTGTTCGCTACGCGCTGGCCGTCGACCCGACGATCGATCCCGAGCTGCACGCCCTACTCGCGACCGGTCTGTTTTCACGCGACGCGGCAACGACTCTGATGGCAGCACACCGATCGACCCAACCCGCTACCGCCGCCGCCGATTTCGTCGGTCTCGTCGAGGGCCTCGTGGCCGATCGGTTGATCGGTGCGCGCTCGCGAGACGGTATCCGGGCAGGCACCGCGGACAGTGTCGAACAACTCGCCCGGTCGATCGCCGTCTTTCTCCGGGGATTGCCGACGGAGTCGACGGGTACTCGACCGATATGACATCACTGCACGCGTTGGCGCTGAACTGCACACTCAAACCGTCGCCCGCCGAGTCGAGCACCGATCTGATGATCTCGCACGTACTGGAAGCACTGTCGAAGCACGATGCCACCTCCGAAACCGTGCGCGTCGTCGACTACGACATCCGCCCCGGGGTCGAGGACGATATGGGAGACGGCGACCAGTGGCCCACAGTCCTCGAGCGGGTCGAGGCAGCCGACATCCTCCTCGTCGCCACCCCCACGTGGCTCGGCAACATGTCGAGTGTCGCGCAGCGAGTTCTCGAACGTCTCGATGCCCAGCTGTCGGCCACCGACGAGGAGAACCGGCCGCAGATGGTCGGGAAGGTCGGCATTGCGGCGGTGGTGGGCAATGAGGACGGCGCCCACAAGATCATCGCCGACCTGTTCCAGGGCCTCGACGACATCGGTTTCTCGATCCCCGCACAGGGATCCACCTACTGGAACGGAGAAGCCATGTCGGGGACCGACTTCAAGGATCTCGACGAGATCCCGGAGGCAGTTCGTTCGACGACCGAAGCAGTGGCACGCAACGCCACCCACCTCGCGCGCCTGCTGCACAACGCGCCGTACCCGCCGTACCCGGGCTGATCCGACGTCGCAGCTTCTCGAGGCCGAGCCAGAGGTACCAGTACACGATTCCGCCGGCAATGGACGCGGTGAATGCGATCCACGGGTCCGACTCGAGGAGCGTGTACACCGTGAAGTGCGTGAGATAGATGTACAGCGATGCGCCCGCGAGGATCTCGACCGGGCGCACGAGCAGTGCCGGCCACCACATGCGGGGCAGCCAGATGAGCAGCAGCAGCCCCGCAATCACCAGCGCGGTCCGGTCCGGTTCGGCGTAGAAGAAGCCCGGGAGGGTCGCCACGGCCACCGCGCTCACCGCCACGCGATGCCACACCGTCGTGGCCCGCGCGGCCGCCCATCCCAGCGGGAAGAGCCAGAACACGACGTACGACGCCAGGATCTGGCTGGTGGGAGTGTCCGGCCCGATCACCTGATAGCGGGTGAGCAACCCGAGCGCGACCAGGGCGAGGGGAAATACGAACGGATGTTTGCGTTCGACGGAATCCACCCGGGGTATCGCGAGCAACACCGCCAGCGCGATGAGGATGTAGACGAGCGCCTCGATGAACCAGTACCGCCATTCCCGAGTCCAGGCCTCCGGACCGAAGAAACCGTTCAGAAGTAGCACGCTCGCGATCGGATGCACCCCGGTGAACGCGACGAGCGCACCGATCCACAGCATGCTGGGCACCGCGATTCGCCTTACGGACTGCAGCGTGTGGCGCAGCCGTTCGCGTCGTGCCCCGGGCAGGACGAAACGTGCATAGTTGTATCCCGCTGCGGCAAGCAGAACGTGGGCTCCGCCGACAATCGCGAACAGATTGGCGTGGGAGCCGACGATCAACACGATCGCGAGCGCACGGATCAAGACGTTCGTCTCGATCGTGCGCCACCCGCGCGGCGCCGACCGCGCGGAGGGCACGAGGTCCCGGAGCGGGGTGGTGTGCCAGTCCGGTGGCAGGTGGCCGAGCAGTCGCTCGAGCCGGACGGACATCCGGACATACGACAGCGAATCACCGCCGAGCCCGACGAACGTGCTGTCGGCGTCCACGTCGGTTGTACCGAGAATCGCCGAGTAGAGATCTCGGAGCTGCGTGAAGCCGGCCTGGGCGTCGCTCTCCGGCGGGACGGGGTCCGGCCTGTCCCGCTCCTCGAAGAGCGCCGCGACAGCGCGGTAGTCGACCTTGCCGTTCTGGGTGCGTGGCAGCTCGGGGACGGTGCGCACGCGCACCGCAGAGGTCGGCAGGCCGCATGCCTGCGCGGCCGTTTCCGTCGCGCGGGCCTCGTCGGTGCCGGTTACGGCGACGAGCAGTTCGTCGGCGCCGCCGGTGCAGCATCCGTCGAACCCGGCACCGATCAGTGCGGCCTCCACGCGCTGGAGGTCGATACGCAGTCCGAACAATTTCGCGAAGCGCGAACGCCGGCCGACGATCCGATACAGTCCGTCGTCGTTGCGCACCGCCAGGTCTCCGGTGCGCAACTCGTCGATCTCACGCCCGAGAGCGAGGTCCTGCGGCTCGGTGGCATAGCCGAGCATGACGTTGGGTCCGCTGTAGACCAGCTCGCCGCCGTTCTCGCTTTCGGGTATCGGCTCGATCCGGAACGAGCCGCCGGGCACGGCGATGCCGATGCAGTCCGGGTGCTCGATCGTGAGTGCGGGCGGCAGGTACGCCATCCGGGCGGTGGCCTCGGTCTGGCCGTACATGACGAAGAAATCCCAGCCTCGCCGACGCCCCAGCTCGCTGTAACCACGGACCCGATCGGCGCCGAGTCGCCCCCCTGCCTGCGTGACGTACCGCAGGCTCGGGAGGTCCATGTCGGCGAACCCGACCCGGTCGAGCAGATCGAACGTGTACGGAACCCCCGAGAGAGCACTGACGCGATGCTTCCTCATCAGAGCCCAGAATTCGGAGTCCGTCACCGAGCGGTCGGTGAGGACTGTTCCCGCGCCACGCAAGAGATGGCTGTGCAGGATCGACAGCCCGTAGCAGTAATGCATCGGGAGCGTCGTGATCGCACGATCGGACTCTCGGATGCCGAGATAGGTCGCAATGGATTCCGCATTGGCCTGCACGTTCTCGTGGGACAGCCGCACCAGTTTGGGCGATCCTGTCGACCCCGACGTGGTCAGCAGCAGAGCCAGGTCGCGATGCAGGTCGTGGGCGGTGCCCTCCGTGAGTTCGCCGAAACGTCCGTCTTCGCAGACCACGTCCGGTCGGTAGAGATCGATCATCGAGGCGAGCGAGGCGCTGCTGCCGCCGGGTACGAGAAGCACCGGGTGACCGGCGGACAGGCAGGCCAGGTACGCGACGATCACGTCGACGGTGTTCGCGCCTGTGATCAGCACGAGGCGCCGGGTGGTGCCGAGTTGCCGCACGGCGGAATCGACGCGTTCCGCCAGAGTTCCGTAGCTGATCTCGGCCCCGTCGGCGATCAGCGCCGTTCGATCGCCGTACCTGCTCAGGTCCGCCACGAACGGCACGCAGGACCGGCCGACGAACTCGGTGGATTCGAAAAGCATGGGGAATTCTAAAACGGCATCGACACTGGCAGAACGTACCGAACGGTCGTCAGCGGCTCACGGCCTTCTTGTACCGGCGGATCGCGAACGGAACGAACACGATCAGCATCAGGGCCGTCCACAGCAGGGACGCCAGGATCGGGTTCTGCAGGGGCCACACCTCGGGCACCGGCATCATCGGATTGGTGTTGCCGAACAACTCGCGCACCGCCTGGGTGAGCGCCGACACCGGGTTCCACTCGGCGATCGTCCGCAGCAGAGGGGGCATCTGCGCGGTGTCGACGAAGGTGTTCGCGATGAACGACAGCGGGAAGATCACCATGAAACTGGCGTTGTTGAACACCTCGGGCGTGCGGATCCACATGCCCACGACGGCCATCAGCCACGACAGCGCGTACGCGAACAGCAGCAGTAGCGCATAGCCCGCGAGGGCTTCGAGCGGCGACGAGTTGATGCGCCAGCCCACGACGTAACCCGTCAGCGACATCACTATCAGGCTCACGATGTTGATCAGTACGTCGGTCGACGTCCGCCCGATGAGAACCGCCGACGGGGCCATGGGCAGCGACCGGAAGCGGTCGATGATGCCCTTCTGCAGGTCTTCGACCATGCCCAGACCGGTCCAGGTGGCCCCGAAGATCACGGTCTGCGTGAACACGCCGGCGATGAGGAACTCGCGATAGGAAATACCGGGGATGTCGATGGCGCTGCCGAACACGTACGCGAACAGCAGCACGAACATGATCGGCGACAGCGTGGTGAAGACGATGAGGTCGGGCACCCGCTTGATCTTGATGACGTTGCGTTTGGCGATCGTCACGCCGTCCGAGACGGTCATCTGCAGGGTGTTCACGGCACCAGCTCCTGAGTCTTCTCTTCGGCCTCGTGACCGGTGAGAGTGAGGAAAACGTCGTCGAGTGTGGGCTTCCGCAACGCCACATCCGTCACGTGCACACCTGCCGCGGACACCTTCCCCAGCGCCGCGACCAGCATCTCGGTGCCGCCCGTGACCGGAACGACGAGTTTGCCCGACTCGATGTGGATTTCGCCGGCGGCGAGTTCGGTGAGCGCGCTGCGCCCCACCTCGAGCTGTGTGCTGTCGGGGACGGTCAGCTCGATCCGCTGCCCACCGACGAGAGCCTTCAGTTCGTCGGCGGTGCCGCGGGCGATCACCACACCCCGGTCGATGACGGCGATGCGATCGGCCAGCCGCTCCGCCTCGTCCATGTACTGCGTGGTGAGCAGCAACGTGGTGCCGCGCGCGACGAGTTGTTCGATCACGTCCCACAGGCCGAGCCGGGCGCGTGGGTCCAGACCCGTGGTGGGCTCGTCGAGAAACAGCACCGGCGGTTCGGCCACCAGCGCACCCGCGAGATCGAGGCGGCGGCGCATGCCCCCGGAGTAGCCCTTGACGGGGCGGTCGCCGGCCTCGACGAGGTCGAATTGCGTGAGCAGTTCGCGCGCTCTCTCGCGGCTACGTTTGGCCCCGAGGTGGTACAGGCGTCCCACCATCTCCAGATTCTCGAAACCGGTGAGGTATTCGTCGACCGCGGCATACTGCCCGGACGCGCCGATGTGGGACCGCAGCGCCGCAGCCTGCGCGACCACGTCGAATCCGGCGACCTCCGCGCGACCCGCATCGGGAACCAACAGGGTGGTCAGCACCCGGACAGCGGTGGTCTTTCCGGCGCCGTTGGGCCCCAGAAGCGCCGTCACGGTGCCTTCCGGCACCCGTAGGTCCACACCGTCCAGCGCCGTGACCGCCCCGTACCGTTTGATCAGTCCTTCTGCGACTATGGCGTCGGCCATGAGTTCCCCCTCGGCTGTGATCGTAAGCACAGTGTGTACGAGGGGACCGACACTTCGCGATCGGTTTTCTCATCGCAAGCGACGACACCGGGTTTTCTCGTCGCAAGCGACGGCGTGGTGGCGTCAGCCGGTCACGCGACCCGCGTTCCCGGCGTCGACGGGCAGAACGGTGCCGCTGATGTGCGCGGACGCCTCGTCCGCGAAGAACAGCACGACCCGGGTGATCTCTTCGGGTTCGAGCCACGGCACCGGTTGCGCGTGCAGGGAAGTGAACACCGGCGCCACGTCGTCGGCGGTCGGCTGCTCGAGATCGGGGCGCAGCATGTGATACAGCATGTCGTTGTGGATCATCGGTGTCGAAATATTGCCGGGGGCAATGGCATTGACCGTGATCCCGTGCTGGGCGAGATCCAGCGCGGACGACTTGGTCAGTCCGATCACGCCCCATTTCGACGCGCTGTAAGCCGCCATGTTGGTGTTTCCGGCTCGACCGAGCATCGACGAGATCGTCACGATACGTCCGTACCCGCGTTCGATCATTCCGGGCGCCACGGCGCCGATCGTGTTGAACACACCGGTGAGGTTGGACGAGATCGCCTCTCCCCACATGGCCGACGGCATCGATTGCACCGGCGCAGCGACCGTGACCCCGGCGTTCGCGACGGCGATGTCGATCCGGCCGAGTTCGTCGTGGGCGCGGGCGACGAGGGCGTCGACAGCGGCGCGGTCGGCGGTGTCCAGCTTGGCGGAGACGACACGGCGGCCGGCGGCCTCGACGAGGCGCACCGTTTCCGCGAGGTCGGCTTCGGTCGCCAGCGGGTAGCCGACCACCGGAGAGTCCTCGCAGCGGTCGCACAGCACGAGGTCGGCTCCGGCCTCTGCGAACGCGACCGCGTGCGAGCGGCCCTGTCCCCGAGCGGCACCCGTGACGAATGCGACCCGGCCCTGGAAGTTGTTCATGTGTTCCTCTCGTCCGAACAGTTCTAGCGCGACAACACCAAGCCGGAGGTGGGCACCCCGGTCCCGGCGGTGACCAACACGTTTTCGACGGCCTCGACCTGGTTGACCGACGTACCGCGAATCTGCCGGACTGCCTCGGCGATTCCGTTCATACCATGGATGTACGCCTCACCGAGCTGACCGCCGTGGGTGTTGAGCGGCAACCGTCCGCCGATCTCGATACCGCCGTCGGCGACGAAATCCTTCGCCTCGCCGGGTGCGCAGAACCCGAGTTCCTCGAGCTGCATCAGGACGTACGGGGTGAAGTGGTCGTAGAGCACGGCGGTCTGCACGTCCTGCGGAGTCAGGCCCGACTGTTCCCACAGCTGGTTGCCGACGATCCCCATCTCCGGCAGTCCGTCGAGTCCGTCCCGGTAGTAGCTGGTCATGATGTATTGGTCCGGTCCGCTACCCTGGGCGGCCGCGGTGATGACGGCGGGGGTCTGCTTCAGATCCTTCGCGCGCTCGGGCGTGGTCACCACGATCGCGACACCACCGTCGGATTCCTGGCAGCAGTCCAGCAGGTGCAGCGGTTCCGCGATCCAGCGGGAATTCTGGTGCTCGTCCAGCGTGATGGGTTTGCCGTGGAAGAACGCCTTCGGGTTGGTCGCCGCGTGCTTGCGGTCGGCGACCGCGACGGCCCCGAAATCGGCGCTGGTGGCGCCGGTGGCATGCATGTAGCGCTGCGCGACCATCGCCACGAACGACGCGGGCGTGCTCAGGCCGTGCGGATACGAGAACGCGTTGTCGGTACCCGAGGAATTGACCTGCGACGCCAATGCGGTGTTCACCTGCCCGTACCGCGCTCCCGACCGCTCGTTGAACGCGCGATAGGCGACGACCACATCCGCGACCCCGGTGGCAACGGCCATCGCGGCCTGCTGCACCGTCGCGCACGCCGCACCGCCGCCGTAGTGGATACGGGAGAAGAACTTCAGAC
>NZ_JAUZMZ010000004.1:0-65641 GCF_036327435.1 Rhodococcus chondri
CGATCCGCGCTGCGTTTTTCGCCTCGTCGGCAGAGACTGCGTCGCCGACCTTGCCGGTGCAGGTCAGGGCGCCGTCGACCATCGGCAGTTGACCGGACGTGTAGACGAAGCCCTGGCTGCGCACGGCCGGCACGTAGGCGGCGACGGGCTTGACGACCGGGGGCAACGTTATACCGAGCTCGGCGAGCCGAGCGGTCCAGGTTTGCTCGGCCACGGCCTCAGCCCTTCGGACGCTTGAGGTAGGCGACGTGCTGCTCGCCGGTCGGGCCCTGGAGAACAGTGACGAGCTCCCAGCCGTCGCTGCCCCAGGTGTCGAGGATCTGCTTGGTCGCGTGCGTGAGCAGGGGCACGGTTGCGTACTCCCACGTTGTCGATTCACTCATGTCCTGACCCTATCCGCCGCCCATAGTGCTCGACGACTTATAGGCTCGTGCTCGTGGCAACGCAGACAACTCACTCCGGATCGTGGCCGGCGAAGTCGGCTCAGGCACGCCTGCACTTCGTCTCGGGTAAGGGCGGCACCGGAAAGTCCACCGTCGCGGCAGCGCTCGCACTCGCACTCGCCGCCGGGGGACGGAAGGTGCTACTCGTCGAAACCGAGGGGCGGCAGGGCATCGCGCAACTCTTCGACGTCCCACCGTTGCCACCGGTCGAGACGAAGATCGCGGGCACCGAGGGCGGCGGGACGGTCATGGCGCTCGCGATCGACATCGAAGCGGCGTTCCTCGAGTACCTCGACATGTTCTACAACCTGGGTTTCGCTGGCCGGGCCATGCGCCGGATCGGTGCGATCGAATTCGCCACCACACTCGCGCCCGGTCTGCGCGATGTGATCCTCACCGGGAAGATCAAGGAAACCGTGGTGCGTACCGACCGCACCGGTCGCCACCTCTACGACGCGGTCGTCGTCGACTCACCGCCGACGGGCCGGATCGGCAGTTTCCTCGATGTCACGAAAGCGATGGCCGACCTGGCCAAGTCGGGCCCCATCCGGTCGCAGAGCGAAGGTGTCGTGCGGCTGCTGCACTCCGACGAGACGGTGATCCATCTGGTGACGCTGCTCGAGGCCTTGCCGGTGCAAGAAACCTCGGACGCGGTCGACGAACTGATGGCCGCAGATCTGCGTCTGGGCACGGTGATCGTCAACCGCACCGCGCCCGAACATCTTCCCGAGGACCTCGTCGACGACGTCGCCGCCGGCCGCATCGCCGGAGAATCGATCCGCGCGGCGTTCGCCCGGGCCGGGGTGAAACTGTCCGACGAGGATTTCGCCGGTCTGCTCACCGAAACCATCGAGCATGCCGCGACCCTGCAGGCGCAGCAGGTAAGCGCCGCTCAACTCGACGATGTGAAGGTGGCCCGCATGTCCCTACCCGCATTGGCAGACGGCGTCGATCTCGGTGGGCTCTACGAGCTCGCCGAGGTACTGGCCGAGCAGGGCGTCCGATGAGCGAGTGGGCGGCGCGAACCGCGCCGGCGCTGGACGTGTCGAAGATCCTCGCCGACCCCACCACGCGGGTCATCGTGTGCTGTGGCTCCGGTGGGGTGGGCAAGACGACCACAGCCGCCGCGCTGGCGTTGCGAGCGGCGGAGCGCGGACGCAAGGTCGTGGTGCTCACCATCGACCCGGCGCGCCGCCTCGCCCAGGCGCTCGGGGTGCAGACGCTCGACAACAGCCCGCAGCGGGTGTCCCTCGAGACGGAGGGCAGCGGCGAGCTTTACGCCATGATGCTGAACATGCGTCGTACCTTCGACGACATGGTGCTCGAGCACTCGGCTCCGGACAAGGCTCAGCAGATCCTCGACAATCCCTTCTATCAAACGGTGGCGTCGTCGTTTTCAGGCACGCAGGAATACATGGCGATGGAAAAGCTCGGTCAGCTCGCGTCGAGCAACGAGTGGGATCTCATCGTTGTGGACACCCCGCCGTCACGTAATGCCTTGGATTTCCTCGACGCCCCGCAGCGGCTCGGCGCCTTCCTCGACGGGCGGATGATCCGGATCTTCACGGCACCCGGACGCGGGCTCGGCCGTCTCGTGACGGGCGCGATGGGATTGGCTCTCAAGGCCGTCTCGACCATCGTGGGAAGCCAGATGCTGTCCGATGCGTCGGCGTTCGTGCAGTCGCTGGATTCGATGTTCGGTGGGTTCCGGGAGCGCGCGAACCGCACCTATCAGCTTCTGCAGCAGCCCGGTACAAATTTCATGGTGGTGGCGTCGGCCGAACCGGATGCATTGCGGGAGGCGTCGTTCTTCGTCGAACGGCTCAGCGAGGACCGCATGCCGCTCGCGGGGCTCGTGCTGAACCGGACGCATCCGACCCTGTCGTCGTTACCCGCCGATCATGCCCTGACTGCGGCCGACCTGCTCGCAGAGGAAGGGGGCGAGGATGCGGCGGCCGCCGAAGCGGTGCTGCGCATCCATGCGCATCGGGCGGTCACGGCCAAACGGGAACTGCGTTTGTTGCGCGGGTTCACGGCGGCGAACCCTCGTGTTCCCGTCGTCGGCGTTCCGTCGCTGCCGTTCGAGGTGTCCGACCTCGAAGCGCTGCGAGCGGTCGGGGACCAATTGACCCGCGAGGCGTGAGGCCCGCGGGTCAGGTAGCCGATCGCCCGATCACACGGCGTTCTGGTGCTGACGCTGGGCTTCGAAGAAGTCCGCCCAGGAATCGACCTCGGGATGCTGCTTGAGGAGCGCACGACGCTGACGTTCCGTCATGCCGCCCCACACACCGAACTCGACACGGTTGTCGAGAGCATCTGCACCGCACTGCAGCATCACCGGGCAATGCCGGCAGATGACCGCAGCTTTTCGCTGCGCTGCACCACGTACGAACAGTTCGTCGGGATCTACTTCTCGGCATCGCGCCTGCGTCACCCAAGCGATGCGTGCTTCTGCTTCGTCAACGTGGAGTCGGGCCGTCGGGGTGGTCATGTGCATTCAAGTGCCCCTTTACTCTCCGAACGCCGGTTCACGGAGTTCCGAAAATCGTGCCGACCTCGCCTAGCACGGGCGGGAGGTGCGACTTCCCAATCAAGGTGTTACCTGCATCACACTGCTGTCTCAATCTAGGTAAACAGATGCCCCGGCGCAAGGCGAGATAAACCTTTTCTGGTACGCCCGTGCATAGCCCCATGTCGCGCGCCTCTTCCGCGCCCTGGAATCGGCCGCACGGGGCAACGGGACGTACTGTGTACTCGTGTCGATCCAAGGAACGGTGGCGAAGCTCGCAGGTTGCACGGCCCTCGGCGGCGTTCTGCTGGCGGGGATGCTCTTCCCCGCGGCAGGCGGATTCGGATATGTCTCGAACCGTGCCGCCGACACGGTGGACAACAGTTCCGCCGAGTTGGTGGAGGGTGTGGTCCCCGCGGTCACCACGATGGTCGATACCGCAGGCAACCCGATCGCATGGCTGTACGACCAACGCCGCTTCGAGGTTCCGAGCGATCAGATCTCCAACGAGATGAAGCTCGCCATCGTCTCGATCGAAGACAAGCGGTTCCCCGAACACCAGGGCGTCGACTGGCAGGGCACGATCCGCGCGTTCCTCACCAACACCACCAGCGGTCAGGTCGAGCAGGGCGCGTCCACCATCGACCAGCAGTACGTGAAGAACTACCTGCTGCACGTCGTCGCGAAGACCGACGCCGAGCGTCGCGCCGCCATCGAGACGACACCGGCCCGCAAGATCCGCGAGATCCGGATGGCGCTGACCCTCGACGAGAAGCTCACCAAGGACGAGATCCTCACCCGGTATCTGAACCTGGTGCCGTTCGGCAACGGCTCGTTCGGCATCCAGGACGCCGCCCAGACCTACTTCGGCATCGATGCGAAGGATCTGAACATCCCGCAGTCGGCGATGCTCGCCGGCATGGTGCAGTCCAGTTCTGCGCTCAACCCCTACACGAACCCGGACGGCGTGACCGCCCGCCGCAACGTCGTACTCGACACGATGATCGACAACATCCCGGAACGGGCAGCCGAGATCCGCACGGCCAAGGAACAGCCCCTCGGCGTGTTACCGGAACCGAACACTCTCCCGCGAGGCTGTATTTCCGCCGGTGACCGCGGCTTCTTCTGCGAATACGCCCTGCAATACCTGGAAAGCGCAGGCATCTCCCGCGAGCAGATCGACAAGGGCGGGTACCTGATCAAGACCACCCTCGACCCCGAAGTGCAGGCGTCGGTCAAGTCGTCCCTGGACAAGTTCACCAGTCCGACCGTCGACGATGTGGCGACCGTGATGAACGTCGTCGAGCCCGGCCAGGATTCGCACCGCGTCCTCGCCATGGGCTCGAGCCGCACCTACGGCCTCAACGGTGACGCCGAGGAGACCGTACAGCCGCAGCCCTACTCGCTGACCGGACACGGCGCCGGATCCGTTTTCAAGATCTTCACTGTCGCCGCGGCCATGGAGAAGGGCCTCGGCACGAGCGCGGTCGTCGACGTACCGGCCCGGTACAACGCACGTGGCCTGGGCGACGGTGGCGCGCGCGGATGTCCTCCCAACTACTACTGCGTCGAGAACGCCGCGCCGTACCCGCAGTCGCTGTCGGTGACCGATGCGCTGGCCCAGTCCCCGAACACCGCGTTCGTGAAGTTGATCGAGGCCACGGGCGTCGATTCGGTCGTCGATATCTCCGTCCGGTTGGGGCTGCGCTCGTACCTTCAGCCCAACACTTCCGGGTTCGGTGAGCAGTCGATGGCCGACATGCAGAAAGACCAGCATCTCGGCTCCTACACGCTCGGCCCGACGTGGATCAATCCCCTCGAACTGTCGAATGTCGCGGCGACCCTCGCCTCGCACGGCAAGTGGTGCCCCCCGACTCCGATCGACAGTGTGGTCGACCGGGAGGGCAAGCCCGTGCCGATCACGCAGCAGGCGTGCGAGCAGGTCGTCGAACCGGGCCTGGCCGACACTCTCGCCACCGCCCTCAGTAAGGACACCTCCGCCGGAGGTACTGCGTCGGGCGCGGCCGGCCAGGTGGGCTGGAACCTTCCGGTTGCTGCCAAGACGGGCACCACCGAGTCGCACATGTCGTCGGCGTTCCTCGGTTTCACGAACCGCTACGCCGGCGCCGTGTACACCTACGGCGACTCCCCCACACCCGGCCAGATCTGCGCGAATCCGGTGCGCCCCTGCGGCGACGGCAACCTGTTCGGCGGCACTGCACCCGCACTCACGTGGTTCAGCGCGATGCTGCCCGTCGCCACCAAGTTCGGTTCGTTGGAACTTCCGCCGGCCGATCCTCGCTACGTGCGCGGCGCCGGTAACGCCCAGGTTCCCGACGTCACCGGACTCTCCCGCGACCGGGCCGTGCAGCGACTGCGGGATGCGGGTTTCTCGACCTCCGAGGCCACGGTCAAGGCCGAGGATCGCGCCGGTACCGTCACCGGCAGCTCACCTGCGGGGTCCGCGGTGCCCGGTTCGACCGTGACCATCTTCGTCAGCGACGGTTCGGTCCGGAAGGCTCCCACGACCAGCGCTACCCCGGCGCGGCCGAGCGGTAGCGAGGTACCGGACACGACCGTGCCGTCTGCTCCGGCACCGTTGCCCGGGCGCCAGCCGTCGCAGACGGAGTCCGCGCCGCCGCCGGAATCCGAGTCCGAATCCGAGTCCGAGAGCAGCCCGGCGACAATGACTCCCGAGCGTCCCGACAACTGACCTGCGCTCGGACTACAGACGCGATCGCACCGCCGCGGAAATCCGCTTGCCGTCGGCTTTCCCGGCAGCGATCGCTGTCGCGACCTTCATGACCTGCCCCATGTTCTTGGGACCGGGACGTTCACCGAGCTCGTCGGCGACGCGACCGAGGGCCGTGTCCACCACGTCGACCAGTTCGGCGTCGGTGAGCGGGGTCGGAAGGTATTCGTCGATGATCCGCGCCTCGGCGCGTTCCTTCGCCGCGAGTTCACCTCGACCGTTCTCGGTGTAGATCTCGGCCGCCTCGCCGCGCTTCTTGGACTCGCGCGCCAACACCGTGACGATGTCCTCATCGGTGAGTTCACGAGCCTGCTTACCGGAGACTTCCTCGGTCTGGATGGCGGCGAGCAGCATGCGCAGCGTCGAAGTGCGCAGTGGATCCTTGCTTTTCATCGCCGCCGTCAAGTCGGTTCGCAACGTGGCCTTGAGGGATCCCGTGGTGTCCGTCATGCCCGAAACGCTACGCGGCGACGACGAACCCCGTGCACGGACCAGCCGCAGCGGTACCCTGGAACGGTGCCTGACCTTTCTGCTCTCGGACGTACCGCTGTCGGTGCTGCAGGGGCTGCGGCCCTCGGCCTCGGTTACGCCACACTGATCGAACGCAACGCCTTCACTGTCCGCGAGGTGACGGTCCCCGTCCTCGCTCCGGGGGCGTCGACCCTGCGGGTGCTCCACATCAGCGACCTCCACATGACGCCCAACCAGCGACTCAAGCAGAACTGGTTGCGCGAACTGGACAGCCTCGAACCCGATCTCGTCGTCAACACCGGCGACAATCTGGCGCATCCGAAGGCGGTACCCGCCGTCGTCCAGAGCCTCGGCGGCCTGCTGGCCCGTCCTGGTCTGTTCGTATTCGGCAGCAACGACTACTTCGCTCCGGTGCTGAAAAACCCACTGGCGTACTTCGACAGGGACCACGATCGCGTGTACGGCCCACCCCTGCCATGGGGTGATCTGCGGGCCGCCTTCAACGAGCGCGGCTGGCAGGACATGACGCACGTGCGTCGCGACATCGAGGTCGGTGGTGTCCGCATCGCCGTCGGCGGTGTCGACGATCCGCACCTCGAACGCGACCGCTACGAAACGATCGCCGGGACCACCGATCCATCGGCCGACCTTCGCCTCGGGCTCACCCATTCCCCCGAGCCTCGGGTGCTCGACCGGTTCGCCGAGGACGGCTACGACCTCGTATTCGCCGGCCACACGCACGGGGGACAATTGTGTCTGCCGTTCTACGGCGCGCTGGTGACCAACAGTGGAATCGACCGGTCGCGGGTGAAGGGCCCGTCGCGGTGGGGCGCCCACATGCGACTGCACGTGTCGGCGGGAATCGGCACGTCGCCGTTCGCTCCGGCTCGCTTCTTCTGCCGTCCGGAAGCGACGTTGCTGACCTTGGTTCCCGCTCCGCGCGACGAGATCCGCCGCGCTGCGGGCAGCGCCGCCCAGAGTGCCGGATCTTCCCGCTGACCAGCCGATTTAACCTTCGAGCAAGTCGTGCTGTAAGCTAACCGAGGTTCATCACGGGGTGTGGCGCAGCTTGGTAGCGCGCTTCGTTCGGGACGAAGAGGTCGTGGGTTCGAATCCCGCCACCCCGACTCGTGGAACGAGTAGACAGGGCATCTTTTCCTCACGGAGAAGGTGCCCTGTCGCTGTTCGCGGATAAACATCTCGATCCGGTGATGAGTTCGGGTCCCGGGGTGGGTCGGTACTGGAACCACACCCTGCAGGACCATCCCGGAAGGATCCGGTCATGTTTGCAGCCAGTCCCGCTTTCAGCGGTTTTGCCGTGGACGACATCCCCGCGGCATCGAAGTTCTACGGCGACGTTCTCGGCGTGCCGCTCCCGGAGAAGGACGGAATGCTCCATCTCCACTTGGGCGGAGGCCGCGACGTTCTCGTCTATCCCAAGCCCGACCACGCACCCGCCACTTACACGATTCTCAATTTCCCGGTTGACGACATCGGGCGCGCTGTCGACGAACTGGCTTCGCGCGGCGTGCGATTCGCACAGTACGGCGACTCGGACGAGCGCGGGATCTTTCGCGGCGAGGGCCCGCTGATCGCGTGGTTCCGCGATCCTGCGGGGAACATTCTGTCTGTCCTCGAGGCAGAATCCGGGTCCGCGGAGCCTGTGGTCCGGGCCGTGATCGACGAGTACGTCGCCGCGCGCAATACCAAGGACGTCGACCGGCTCTGCGCGTGCTACGCCCAGGGCACAGCACTGTTCGACCTCGCCCCGCCACTGCGGAAGACCGGTCCCGACGCACAGATGTGGGAGCAATGGTTCTCCGGGTTCGACGGCCCGCTCGACTGCGAAATCCGGGATCTGACGGTGGAGACGGCAGGCGACCTCGCCTTCTGTCACGGACTGTCACGGCTGAGCGCTCGCACTCCCGAGGGAGAGACCTTCACGTTGTGGTTCCGCGTCACCTTCGGGTTGCGGCGCTTCGACGGCGACTGGCTGATCGTGCACGAGCATCAGTCCACGCCGTTCTACATGGACGGTTCGTTCCTGGCCGCCACGGACCTGACCGAGTAGGCGGCCGGCACGGACGCCGCCGATGGCAGAGTGGACGGTGCACACACCCGCCGACACGAAGGACAACGATGGCGTTCTGGGATCAGCTCAAGGCCAAGACCACCGAACTGAGCTCGCAGCTCAAGACCAAGACCGACCAGTTCCGGAACAAGGAATTCGCAAACGGCAGTATGGCCATGTGCGCTCTGATCGCGGCCGCGGACGGAAGCATCGACCCCAGCGAACGTCAGAAGACCGCCGCATTGATCATGAGCAACGACATCCTGGCGGTGTTCCCTCCGGATGAGCTCCGGCAGAAGTTCGATTGGTACTGCAGCAAGCTCGAGTCCGATTTCGACTTCGGCAAGGTCGAGGCCACCGCCACGATCGGCAAGCTGAAGGCCAAGCCCGAGCTGGCACGCGCGGTGATCCAGATCGGCATCATCATCGGTGGCGCCGACGGTTTCTTCGACGATCACGAGAAGGCAGCCGTGCGCAGCGCGTGCCATGCGGTGGGGATCAGCCCCGCCGAGTTCGATCTCTGACCGAGTCGTAAAACGAAGCGGGAGCCGCGAATCGAGATGAGTTCGCGGCTCCGGCTTCGTCAGCGGTTGTCCGGCAACTCTCAGAGGAGCCGGTCGAGGAAGCTGTTGCCGAAGATCCGATGCGGATCGAGACGATCGAAGGCTTCGACGGCCGCATCCCACCCCTCGGCGTCGGGAATTCCGGTCCGGTACATCGCCGGAACGGTCTCCTCGAGGAACCGCGGATTGCGGTACCCGCCTTCGTCGTCGAAGGCCCACCCCTTGGACCACTCGGAGCGGAAGGTGCCGTAGTCGCCCGAGAAGTTCGCCGCCATCCACTGTTCCATTTCCGCGAAGAAGGCAGAGAGGCCGGCCGTTCCGGGGATGGAAACGACGTTCATCCAGACGGCGGTATCCCAATCGGGTCGGTCCGGGCGCGGTCGCACGGGCGACAGGTTCGGGGAGCCGGCCGAGTCGACAAGCACCTCGGCGTCGTTGTCGACACTGCACAGCCGCACTTCGAACGGCCCGTTGACCGGATACAAACCGCGCGAGGCGTAGTCGCTCATGCGCTCGTTCAGCCACGTCGTGAACTCGTGGATGACCCTGGCGATGTTCTCGCGCTTCGTGACGACGACGCCACCGCCCGCGATCACCCGCAGGGTGGTGGCCCGCAGATAGAACAGGAGATCTTTCGACCACCCCCACAGGTCGGTGGTGGCGGTCGCCACGAGGCCGGCCGATACCGCGCCGAGCTGTGAGGCACCGAAGGCGGGGGTGATCGCCTGGGAACCGCTGACCACCTGCCCCAGCGGGGTGGTGACGAGCTCGGGGATGCTGTCGGAGAAGAAGTAGTTGTAGGGCCCGTACACCTCGCGCGAGGCGGGAGGCTTCTCGGGGCTGACCGACCAGATCTTGAGCCACGGTGTTTCGGTGAAGGGAAACCAGATGGCTTCGACGCGGCCGGATTCCTCGACGAACCGTTCGAACGTGCGGCCGTCTGCGCCGGGTGCGGCGAACAGTTCACGCCAGTCGATATCGGTGAAGCTCTGGCACCGCAGTCGGTAGTTTGCACCTGCCTGCAATGTCACCGACGTGATGAAACAGCGGCCGAGGTGGGTGAGCAACGGCGTGATGGCGGGATCGGAGCGGTCGAACTCGCGCAGTTCGTAAGCGCCTGCGCCGTCGTTCCACACGACGGCGGTCATCGCGACGACGAGGTTCGACAGCGAGCCGAAGGACTGACCGGGAACCGCCGACTCCCCTGCTGCGGGATAGGTGGCACCGTGCGCGCCGATGGACAACGCACCGGCGATGCTGATGTCGCCGATGGCGGGTGCATTCGCCCAGCCGAGCCCTTCCCGCTGCAGCGCGACGAGGATGGCTTCGATGCTTGCGCCGGCGCCCGCAGTGACCGTGGCGGGCCTCCCCGCCGGGTCGACCACCACCGAGTTCAGATGAGCCATCGTGTCTATGAGCAGCATCTTGTCGACACTTTCGCCGGGCACGACGGTGAGCGGACTCCAACTGTGCATGGTGCCGCGGGGCCGGACGCGGTAGCCGTGGGCGTGCGCCCAGTTGGTGAGGCGGACGACGTCGTGTGCGTCCCGCGCAGTCGCGGTCCACACGGCGTCGAACCGTACCGTTTTCGCCCAGTTCTCGAAGCGCTGCTGCGACAGCGGGATGTCGGCCGGGAACTCGGGTGGCACCGGGATGGTTGCCCGCGGATCGCCGAGGGGAATCGCCCCGGCGGGGGTCCACCCCACTCCCGCGATCGCGGCGGCGCCGGCCGCTGCTCCGAGGAAGCCACGGCGGCTGAGGGCAGCATCTCGGGTGGGGTCGCTCACGGGGACGAGCTCCGATCTGTCGGGACACAGGAATCAGAGCAAAAATAGAACATGTTCCCATTCGAAGCCAGTGGCTTCGAAAATCCGATCAGAATGCGAGACCCGACGCTTCGAGAGCCCCGATGATGTATTCGGGGGCGCCATCGATCGACCACACCGCAAATCCGGCAGTTGCCAGGGTCAATCCCGGGCCGAGAATGCCCACTTCGAACGCGCCGCCGGCACGGATCGCGAGCAGTTTCGGAAGCTTGAACTCCCACCAGCGTTCGCCGCGCCACGGCACGAACGGCGCGAGGAAGGGAATTCCCTCCTTGGTGATGGCGTCGCCGACGCAGTGCGTCACGCAGCCGAGCGTGACCGCGACACCGAGCCCGGTCGAGCCGACGTCTCCAGGGAACCAGGTCCAGGTCAGGTAGGAGAGGACCGCGGCGGCCGCGGTGACCGCGAACCAGCCGTTGCTCTTCGCCCACTTTCCGAACAATCCCCGCAGGGCCAGCCCGAGGGTGACGAACAGAACCGCGATGATGGCCTCACGGCCGAAGCGCACGACGAGGGCGGATACGCCCGCTCCGAGCAGCGCCGCGAACAGGGCGGTGTGGGTGAGTGTGCGGTGCCCGCCACGGCGCTTGCGGTCGCGCCGGCCCTTGGTGATCGAGTAATAGCCGAGCGACACCTTGTCGACCCCGCGGGCAAATCCTTGACTGAGCGGACCGAACGACCGCGCGACCGTGGACTGCGCGGTGTCGAGATCGGGAAGCAGTGCCGCTCCCGAGCACACTGCCGCGAACGCGAAGGTTTCCGCCGTGGATGTCGGCCCACCCCAGTCTCGCGGCAGCACATCGGCCACGAGCAGGCCGACGAGCGCCCCGGATATTGCGTGGGTGGGACCCATTACCATGTCGTGCAACACCTTTCGTTCGGGTGGCGATCGACGCACCCGGCATGGGAGCGCCGGGAGGCGGACTTCCAACCTAGCAACCACATCCGACACACCTGTCACACGGATGTTCGATTACCTGTCACCCGCCGACGGCAAGCACACGAAGGGCCGCCCACCAGGTCGGTGAGCGGCCCTCGGCAGCGATCCTCACAGTCAGGCGAGCTGCGCCTGCCACATCCAGTGCAGCTGCTCGAGTCGCGCCGTCTGCCCGATGAGCAGATCCTGCGTGACCGGATCGGCGTCGCCGGTCAGCTCGATGCGCTCGCGCATCCGGCCGATGACGGTGGTGAGGTTTCCGGTGATCGACGCGACGACTTCTGCGCCCTTGGTCCAGCCTCCACCGAAGCCCTTGGTGCCCGCATCGCGCGACACGGTGGCCGCGCGGCCATCGGGGCTGACACCGATTGCGGTGAGGCGCTCGGCGGCCTCGTCGGAGAAGTCACGTGCAACGGTGACCAGTTCGTCGAGGTCCAGATGGAGGTTGCGGAACTGCGGGCCCACGACGTTCCAGTGGGCCTGCTTACCTATCAAGGAGAGGTCGATCAGGTCGACGAGAGCGCCCTGCAGGGACTCGCCGGCGACCTTCTGCTTCTCCGGGGACAATGTGCTGGTGATGGGACTGTTCATCTCGGCACTCCTTTCGAATATGCGACAAATGGCGACGATGACGGATGATGGAGGAAGATTCGGACAATGGAAGGACGCTCGACGTGTTGGACACCGGTTCTTTGCTCGTGCTCGCGCTCGCCGCAGTGATCTACTGGTGGGGTCTGCTGTAGGTCAGACCCCTGCGCGCACGCCCTCCTCGACCTTCTTCGCGAGTTCGGCGTCGATGCTGCGCCAATACTCGAAGATGCGCTCGTAGAGTGACTCCGACGTACCGCCCAGAACGTGGCCGACGATGTTGTTCACCAGCCGTTCCCGCTGCGCATCGTCCATGACCTCGCGGACGAGCGTCCCGGCCTGACCGAAATCGTCGTCCTCGGGATGACGGATGTATCCGGCACGCACCGCTTCGGCGCCGAAGGTCCACAGTCCGTCGTCCCCGGCACGCTCCGCATCGGCGTGCGGACCACCGAAGCTGTTGGGCGCGTATACGGGAGTACCGGGATCGTTGAACGAGTACGCCATGTTCCCGTCCTGCGAGTACGAGTCCACCCGACTCCTCGGCGCGTTGACCGGCAGCTGCGCGTGATTGGCACCGATGCGGTAGCGGTGCGCGTCCGCATAGGAGAACACGCGGCCGAGCAACATCTTGTCGGGCGAGTATCCGATGCCGGGCACGATGTTGGACGGCGCGAACGCAGCCTGCTCGATTTCTGCAAAGAAGTTGCGCGGGTTGCGGTTCAGGGTCATGGTGCCGACCTTGATCAGCGGGTAGTCCTTCTGCGACCACACCTTGGTGAGGTCGAACGGGTTGAACCGGTACCCGTCGGCCTCGGCCACCGGCATGATCTGCACGTGCAGGGTCCAGCTCGGGAACTCGTCCCGTTCGATCGCCTGATACAGATCGGCGCGATGAAGATCGGGGTCGGTGCCGGCAAGCACCTCGGCTTCGGCGGCCGTGAGGAATTCGATGCCCTGGTCCGTCTTGAAGTGGTACTTGATCCAGAACCGTTCACCGGCAGCGTTGATCCACTGATAGGTGTGCGAGCCGAAGCCGTCCATGTGCCGCCACGTGCGCGGCAGCCCGCGGTCGCCCATCAGCCATGTCACCTGATGAGCCGTTTCGGGTCGAAGCGTCCAGAAGTCCCACTGCATGGTGTGGTCACGCAGGCCGGAGGCCGGAAGCCGCTTCTGCGAGTGGATGAAGTCGGGGAACTTGATCGGGTCCTTGATGAAGAACACCGGCGTGTTGTTGCCGACGAGGTCGTAGTTGCCGTCCTCGGTATAGAACTTCAGAGCGAACCCACGCGGGTCGCGCCAGGTGTCGGGGCTGCCCTGCTCCCCGGCGACCGTCGAAAAGCGGGCTACCATCTCGGTTTTCGTACCCCGCTGGAAGAGCTTCGCCTTCGTGTACGCAGAGACGTCCTCGGTGACGACGAGCTCACCGAACGCCCCACTGCCCTTGGCATGCACAACCCGCTCCGGCACACGTTCCCGGTTGAAGTGGGCGAGCTTTTCCACGAGGTAATGGTCGTGCAGCAGAATCGGGCCCTGCGCGCCCGCGGTGAGCGAGTCGTCGTCGCTCGCGACAGGATTACCCACGTCGTCGGTAGTGAATCGGGTGTTCGTCATGTGACCTCCGAAGGCTGCTACCCGGCTGGGGGTACGCAGAATCGACACGGATCGCCTCATGCGATCTGTGCTGGTGAACGTTTACGGGGTGTTATCGAGGGGGGTTGTCGCGACAGTCGGGGCACAGACCCCAGAACGTCACCTCGGCCTCGTCGATGACGAAGCCACCGGATTCGGACGGAGTCAGGCACGGAGCGGCGCCGACGACGCAATCGACGTCTACGACGGTGCCGCAATGACGGCAGACGAGGTGATGGTGGTTGTCGCCGGTGCGGGTTTCGAACCGCGCCGGGGAACCGGCCGGCTCGATGCGGCGAAGCAGTCCGGCACCCACACATGCCTTCAGTACGTCGTATACAGCCTGTGTGGAGACGGATCCCAGCTCGCTGCGCACGTGTGCGGCGACCTCGTCGGCGTCCGAATGCGGATGGTCGGCAACCATATTGAGTACGGCAACGCGCGGAGCGGTCACCCGCAGGCCCACGGAGCGCAGTTGCTCCTTCGGGTCGAAGTGGTGCTCATCCGTTTGTTGCATGACACCCAGTATGCCCCTTTTCTGGAATTAGTCAAGAAAAGGGGCATACTGGGTGGAGGCCGCCACGCTCACAGCGGCTCCCCGACAAGCACAGGGCACGAAGCTCAGTCGGCGACCAGCACCGGGACGTCCCGCTCGACGCCCGCTGCAGGAGCCGCAACCTGGTCGATTCGTCGCGGCAGGCCGAAGACCACCAACGCCGCGAGCGCCTCCGCCGCCGCCGCAATCAGGAATGCCACCTGGAATCCCTGCGAGGTGTAGAACACGGCGCCCTGAGTCAGCTCGGCGGGGATCGGGGCAATGTGCGAGTTGTTCATCGCCGCGAAGGCGATGACCGGCAACACCGCCGACAGGATGGCCTGGAGGACACCGACGACGCCGGCGGTGCTCGCCAGCATCTGCGGCGGCACCGCTTCGATCAGCAGGTTCGGAATCGCCGCGTAGGACATACCCATTCCGGTTCCGAAGATGCCGGCGAACACGCCGATCAACAACTTCACGTCCGGCACGAACGCGACACCGGCCGCAGCGAACGCCATCAGGAGGGCACCCGTCACCATCAGCAGTCGCGGCCGAACTCCTCGGCTCACAAGCATGCCGACGACGATTCCGCCTACCACGAGCATGCCGCCGAGCGGTGCCTGGAACAGTGCAAACCCCTTCGCATCGACACCGAATCCGTAGCCGAGCCGGAGGACGATGGGCGTCATCGCCAGCATCGGCAGCAGCAGGGTGAACAGGCTGGTCGTGCCGTAGGCCAGACCGGCGCCGAGCGAGGTCAGGAAGACGGGACGCTGCCGGAGGAGCTCGGGATCCAGCAGCGGTTCCCGGATGTGGCGCGCCGAGAGCAGCCAGGCTCCGAGCAGGACCAGCCCGCCGACGAGGAACGCCAACGTCGAACCACTACCCCAGCCCCACGCGGGCCCGAAGCTGACCGCGATCAGGACGCCGGCGATGCCACTCGACAGAAGGAAGGCTCCCACCAGGTCGATGCTCGAGCGCAGGCGAACAGTGGACTCGGCCGTCGTCGTCGCGATCAGCACGCCGATCACGGCGAGGCCGACCGCCGAGAACCAGAAGACGCTCCGGAATCCGAAGTTGCATCACACTTCGAGGATCGCTGTGACGCCATACACAATTCCGGACAGCGGGAAACTCCTGGAAGAAATGCCGCATATCTGGACAGATCAACGCCCACCGGGCGTCGGTCACAGGTACTGGGTACGTGACACGACGCCCGGTGGGCGTTGACGCTGGGTTCCGCTCAGGAAGCTCGCACTAGACGGGCTGGTTCCCCTTCAGCGCGGCGATCGCCTTGGCGACTCCTTCGCCGTAGGCGGGGTCGCACTTGGTGCAATTGTCGATGTGGCGCTGCACGACGACTTCCTCCGCACCGTCGATCGCCCGCGCGGTGTTCTCGAACAGCACCTGCTTCTGTTCGTCGCTCATGTTGTTGAACAACACCCGCGGCTGGGAGAAGTAGTTGTCGTCGTCCTGGCGGAAGTTCCACCGGTCGGCGACGTCGCCCACCGACTGCTGCGGGTCGCGGTACTCGGCCTGCTCCTGCCAGGCTCCGTAGCTGTTGGGTTCGTAGTGCAACTTGCCACCGTGGTTGCCGTCGACGCGCATCGCACCGTCGCGGTGGAAATTGTTGACAGGGCCCCGTGCCGCATTGACCGGGATCTGGAAGTTGTTGACTCCCAACCGGTAGCGCTGGGCATCACCGTAGGAGAACAGACGGCCCTGCAGCATCTTGTCCGGGGAGAAGCTGATACCGGGCACAACATGGGCCGGGTTGAATGCGGCCTGCTCTACCTCGGCGAAGTAATTGTCGGGGTTGCGGTTGAGTTCCCATTCGCCGACCTCGATCAGCGGATAGTCGCCCTTCGGCCACACCTTCGTGAGGTCGAACGGGTGGTACGGCACCTTGGCGGCGTCGGACTCCGGCATGATCTGCACGCACAGTTTCCACTTCGGGAATTCACCGCGCTCGATCGCGTCGAACAGATCGCGCTGATGGCTCTCGCGATCCCCGCCCACCACCGCGGCAGCTTCCTCGTCGGTGAGGTTCTTGATGCCCTGCTGGCAGCGGTGATGGAACTTGACCCAGAAGCGGTCGCCCGCCTCGTTGATGAAGCTGAAGGTGTGCGACCCGAAACCGTGCATGTGCCGGTACGTCGCGGGGATACCGCGGTCGCTCATGACGATCGTGACCTGGTGCAGCGATTCCGGAAGGTTGGTCCAGAAATCCCAGTTGTTGTTGGGACTGCGCAGATTGGTGCGCGGATCACGCTTGACGGCGTGGTTGAGGTCGGGGAACTTCAACGGATCGCGGAAGAAGAAGACCGGCGTGTTGTTGCCGACGAGATCCCAGTTGCCCTCTTCGGTGTAGAACTTCGCGGCGAAACCACGGATGTCGCGCTCCGCGTCGGCGGCGCCACGCTCCCCGGCCACGGTGGAGAACCGAACGAACATGTCGGTCTTCTTGCCGACCTCGGAGAAGATCTTGGCCTTCGTGTACTGGGTGATGTCGTTGGTCACGGTGAACGTGCCGTACGCGCCGGAACCCTTGGCGTGCATTCGACGCTCCGGGATGACCTCACGATCGAAATGGGCGAGTTTCTCGAGGAACCAGACGTCCTGCAACAGTTGCGGCCCTCGGGGGCCGGCGGTGATCACGTTCTGGTTGTCGGGAACCGGCGCGCCTGCTGCGGTCGTCAACTTGTCCTGGCTCATTGTGGTCCCTTCGTGTGCGTCGTTCGCTCGAAGTCCGAATGCAGTGTTGGTCCCTGCCGCCTCGGGCTGCACGACGGCAGAGCTTCGTCCGCAGACCGACAGGTACTCGAGCACCTATCGATCTGTGTCGACGGTCACACTTCACCATCTTTTCTTGAATAGGTCAAGAAAAGATGGGTAGGGAGAGTCGGCTTCGGAGCGGCTACGACTCACCGACATCGAGACCCTGCGCCGCGGCATAGCTCGCTGCCTGCGCGAAATCGACCTTGGCCCGCTCCAGGCTCGCGGTGCTCCACAACATCGCGTCGACACGGGCGCCACGCAGATCCGCACCATCGAGCCGCAGTCCGCCCGTCCGCGCGCCGGACAGGTCCGCACCGGTCAGCACCGTCTCACGAAGATCGGCATCGACGAGGGTCGCCTCGCGCAACCGGCATCCGCTCAGGTCCGTCTTCCGCAGATCTGCACCTCCGAGGGATGCCAGGCTGAAGTCGACATCGTCGAGCCTGATCGGCCGCAACCGTGCATCGTGGAACACCGAGCCGAGGAAGCTCGAGTTCCGAAATTCGCTCTTGTGCAACCGCGTGTACTCGAAAGTGCAATTTCGGAACGCGGTGCCGACGTGCCGCGATCCGCCCATGTCGGCTCCCGTGAAGTCACAATCGGTGAAGGTGACCACCTCGGTTCGCAGGCCCGAGAGGTCCGCGTCGCGGAAGCTGCAACCGATGTAAGCCCGGTGTCGCCACTGCTGTCCGGTCAGCCGGGCGTCGGAGTAGTCCTCGCCCACGATCTCGTCGATTACGGGCCTCGCAGCGGTATCGGTCATACCGCCAGTCTTCCCCACCGCCGGCCGCGAACCGAAACCGCGAGGCCGCGCTACCGCACGCGCCGGGCCGGACCGGTACGCATCGTTCCCGACGTGATGATCATCCCGTAATGCGTACCGGACCGGAGCCAGTGACTCAGTGTCGGACCTTCGGCGTCGACGGTTACGCGTGCGAGACGGCAGCGGCCCCGGAGCCGGGCCGAGGCCTGGTAACGACCCCCTCCCTCTGCGGGTTGCGCGAACCGGAGGCCACCGCCGATCGGGAGTTCCGGGCTGCGCGGCGACGCCGCGGTCGTGACCTTCCAGCCGTCACCGGTCGCGGAGAAGCGTTCCGTCACGTCTCCGGAGAAGGAGGCGAGCACCTTGGGCAGCTTCCAGTGTTCGCGCCCGCCGTGGACCGACGGCTCGGAGTCGACGGCGATGAACGGCACCGCCATCGCCGGAACCAGCCCGCGCCGCAAGACGGGGCTTGCGAGGATCTCCCGGTACGGACCCACCGGCGAGTCCAGGTAGTCCACCATCATCGCGAGTGTGATCGGCAGCGTGGCACCGCCGGGCCCGTACTCGGCAGCATCCGGCGCGCTGCGATGCCACCACAGGGTCGCGCGCACCCGGGCGGGCCACGGCGGGGGCGGCGACACCGGCCAGTCGGTCCGCTCGTCGGTGCTCTCAGGCACTCTCCACAGCATTGCGCGGTTCCTCTCGTCGGATCGGATGCAGCGGCAGACGCAGAGCTGCGGGCGCCTCCGCGGGTACGACCGGGCGTACCGGCGCCACCGCGTCGACGGGTTCGTACGACGCGCCCAACGTGGGACGGCGATCGAGCTCACCCTTGTTCGGCCACAACGCCATCGCACGCTCTGCCTGCGCGGTGATGGTGAGCGAGGGATTGACCCCGAGGTTTGCGCTGACCACCGAACCGTCCACCACATGCAGTCCCTCGTGCCCGTACGCACGCAGGTACGGGTCGACGACACCCGACTCGGGAGAATCGCCGATGACACAGCCACCCAGGAAGTGCGCGGTCATGGGAATGCTCACCAGGTCCGCGATCGATCCGCCCGCGTCGCCGTCGATCTTTTCGGCGACGCGGCGAATCGCTTCGTGTCCCACCGGAATCCATTCCGGCGGCGGTTTTCCGGGCCCCGGCTTACTGGTCACACCGCGCCCGAACGGACTCCTGCGCGTCGCGAGTTCGAGCGAGTTGTCGTCCGTCTGCATCACGAGTGCGATGACGGTGCGCTCGGACCAGCGCCGCACCGACAGGCTGCGCAGGAACGCACCCGGGTTGCGCGCCGCCACGCCGAAGAACTTCACCAGACGCGGCATACGCCCGCCGCCGTCGACGAGGAGCGCCTGCAGCAGTCCGATAGCGTTGCTGCCCTTGCCGTATCGCACGGGCTCGATGTGGGTGTGGTCGTCGGGGTGGAACGACGACGTGATGGCGACACCCTGGGTGTAGTCGACCGTCCGATCCGTCGCGGTTGCGGCGAGGACCGCCTCGGAATTCGTGCGCACCACCGAACCCAACGTCGGCGACAGGTTCGGCAGGACACCGGTCTCGCGCATCGCGAGCAACAGTCGCGCGGTGCCGTAGGTGCCCGCCGCGACGACCACCTGGTCCGCGGTGAACACGTCCCGCTTCTTGCGGATCCGGTCGGTGCTGCGAGTGTGCACCTCGTAGCCACCGCCCTGTCGCGGAAGGACCCGAGTTGCGGTCGTGAGCGGATGAACCACCGCACCGGCCTGCTCGGCCAGATACAGGTAGTTCTTGACCAGGGTGTTCTTCGCGCCGACCGGGCAGCCGGTCATGCAGCTCCCGCACTCGGTGCAGCCGGTCCGGTCGGGGCCGGCCCCGCCGAAGAACGGGTCGGGCACGGTCTTGCCCGGCTCACCGAAGAACACGCCGACCGGGGTGGTGCCGAACGTGTCGCCGACACCCATCTCCTCGGCCACCTCGCGCATCACCGCGTCTGCGGGCGAGGTGGTGGGGTTGGGACGCACGCCGAGCATCCGTGCGGCCTGGTCGTAGTAGGGCGAGAGTTCCGATTCCCAGTCGGTGATGTGCCCCCACTGCGGATCCTCGAAGAATCGGGACGGCGGCCGATACAGCGTATTGGCGTAGTTGAGGGAGCCGCCCCCCACTCCGGCTCCGGCCATCACGAGAACGTCGGGCAGCAGGTGGATGCGCTGCACGCCGTAACAGCCCAGCGCCGGAGCCCACAGGTACTTGCGCAGGCGCCAGCTTGTTTTCGGAAGTTCGTCGTCGGCGAAGCGCCTACCGGCCTCGAGCACTCCGACGCGGTAGCCCTTCTCGGTGAGGCGCAGCGCCGCGACACTGCCACCGAAGCCGGAACCGATGACCAGGACGTCGTAGTGGGTCATGCATTCACTCCCGAAGTCTCGGTCCGCGCGACATAGTTTTCCAGGTCGAATCGTTTGGTGCGTGCTCGGTACTGCCACGTGAAGGTCGGCCACATCACCGAATTCCGCCCCTTCCCGTCGATGTACCAGCTACTGCATCCACCGGCGTTCCAGACGGTGCCCTCGAGTGCGGGATCGAGCTCCTCGGTGTACCGGCGCTGTGCGTCGGCAGTAACCTCGACGGTCGCGAGGTGCCGGCTCCGCATCGTGCGAAGGGCGTCGGCGATGTAGTGGGCCTGGGATTCGAGCATGTAGACGATCGAGCTGTGCCCGAGGTTCGTGTTGGGTCCGTACATGAGGAAGAAGTTGGGGAATCCGTGGACGGAGATGCCGAGGTGAGCGGCGGGGCTGCCGTCCCAGACTTCCGCGAGGCTGCGGCCGTCGGATCCGTGAATATGCTGGGCTGCAGGGGGTTCGGTGGGGGTGAAGCCCGTTCCGAAGATGATCGTGTCGACCTCGTACTCGTTGCCCGCGTCGTCGACCACACCTTTCTCGGTGACGGCGGACAGGCCGGACGACACCACTGTCACATCCGGTCGCGTGATCGCGGGGAACCAGTCGTTGGACAACAGGATTCGCTTGCACGTGATTGCGAAGTCCGGAGTGAGCCTGGCTCGCAACGTGGGATCGGAGACCTGCTTGCGCAGCACGTAGCGAGCACGTCGCTCGAACAACGGCAGTGCGTGCTTTCGGGCGAACGGCTTGGTCATGCCGACGACGTAGAGTTCCTTCTGCCCGTACACGGCCCCGCGGACGGCTTTCTGCAGGGCGGGAAATCGCCGGTACAGCGTACGGACCGAACGAGCGATGGCGTGGTCGCGCTTGGGCATGACCCACGATGCGGTGCGCTGGAACAACGTCAGGTGTGCCACGCGATCGACGATTGCGGGCACATATTGGATCGCCGATGCGCCCGTGCCGATCGCCGCGACGCGTTCACCCGTCACATCGTGACTGTGATCCCACTCGGCGGAGTGGAACATCTTGCCGCGGAACAACTCCAGTCCCGGAACCTTCGGGTACTTGGGGGTCGAGAGGGTCCCGGTGGCGGCGACGAGGATATCGGCGGTGAGGTCGCCGCGCGAGGTCGACACCGACCAGCGTGCGCGTTCGGCGTCCCAGTGCGCATCGCGCAGTTCGCACTCGAACATCGTCCGGTCGGTCACGCCTTCTTCTTGCGCGACGCGGCGCAGGTACGCGTAGATCTCCTCCTGGGTTCCGTGGGCCCTCGCCCAATCCGGTTCGGGAGCGAACGAGAACGAGTACAGCGCGCTGGGCACATCGCAGGCGGCACCCGGGTAGGTGTTGACCCGCCAGGTTCCGCCGACGTCGGGTCCGCGTTCGATGACGAGGACGTCGGCGTCAGGGTTGTCGCGAAGCAGGGTGGCTGCCATGCCGATTCCACCGAACCCGGCGCCGACAACGAGGGTGTGCACATGATCGGGCAATGCTACGAGAGTCACTTCATCACCAATGCCTTCCAGACCGGAAGCAGCCGCTCCCGGTATTCGCGGTCGGATTCAGGGGTTCGCATCAGGGCCGACACGGCGAAGCCCCGCGCCAGCTCGATGCCGAGGTCGATGGCATCAGGGCTCACACGATCGCCCATGATCTCGAGGCATCCGGTGCGCAACGCGTCGGATACTTTGCGTTCGAGCGGGATCATCGCTTCGTGGAGCGAGGGATCGGTACGTGCGGCGACCCACAACTCGAGTGCCGCGTCGAAGAGGGGTCCGGAGAAGGCGTCGAACAGTGCTTCGAATCCGCACTCCGGGTCGGGGCGGACCTCGAGGGTCTCGGTGAGGCGCTTCTCCACGAGGTGTTCGACGGCGGCTACGACCAGCGATTCCTTGGTGGGAAAGTGGTGCAGCTGCGCGCCTCGCGAGACGCCGGCGCGCTTGGCGATGCCCTGCGTGCTGGTGCCTGCATAACCGTGTTCGACGAGGGAGTCGACGGCCGCGTCGAGCAGCTTGGCGCGGGTGGCCGCGGTGCGTTGCGCCTGGGTACGCGTGGCGCCTGCCACAGTGCTGTGGATCACGCTACAGATCGTAACGGCAAACCAACAAACAGTCCAGACTGCTTGTAAATCGGTCGAGGGTGAGGGTCTCCGCCGTCAGGGTCCCGCTCGCCGCATCGGCACGTGATCGATCCCCGCCTCGAGATAGTCCGGCCCCGTTCGCCGGAATCCGAAACGCTCGTACCACTTCTCGAGGTACGCCTGCGCGGAGATTTCGATCGGTTGCGCGAATTCCTCGAACACTGCCTCGAACACTGCCTCGAGCAACCGTGCCGCAAGCCCGTGTCCGCGCGCATGTTTCGCGGTGGTCACACGGCCGATGTGGAGCGCCGGACCGTCGAAGAGCACTCGCAGCGTCGCGAGCACGTCACCGTCCTGCTCCGACCAGAACAGTGTTGTGGTCGGCTCGAGATCGCGGCCGTCGAGTTCGGGCTCGCAGATGATTCCCTGCTCGTACACGAACACGTCGATGCGCAATCGAACGATCCGATAGAGGGTCGCCGGATCGATGCGGTCGAGGGTCGCGAAGCGAATGGACGGCACGCGCCCCATCCTAGGGATCGGCGCTACGGCCACCGCAACGGACGAGGGACCCATTCCTTCCCGGAACGGGCCCCTCGCTCGAGCATGACGGTCGATCGGTCAGACGAGCAACTCCGCGATCTGGATCGTGTTGAGCGCAGCGCCCTTTCGCAGGTTGTCGCCCGAGACGAACAGCGCGAGACCACGTCCTTCCGGCGCACCCGGATCCTGACGGATACGACCGACCAGCGACACGTCGTCCCCGGCTGCGGCGAGCGGCGTCGGCACGTCGACGAGCCGGACACCCGGTGCGTTCGCGAGGATCTCCTGCGCACGCGCGGCCGACAGCGGACGCTCGAACTCGGCGTTGATCGACAGCGAGTGACCGGTCACGACCGGGACGCGCACGCACGTACCCGAGACCAGCAGGTCCGGAAGACCCAGGATCTTGCGCGACTCGTTGCGAAGCTTCTGGTCCTCGTCGGTCTCGCCCGAACCGTCGTCGACGATCGACCCGGCCAGCGGCAGCACGTTGAACGCGATCGGCGCGACGTACTTGTCCGGGGCGGGGAAATCGACCGCACTGCCGTCGTGGACGAGCTTCTCGGCGTCGCCGATGACGGCCCGCGCCTGGCCGAGGAGTTCCTCGACGCCGGCGATACCGCTACCGGACACCGCCTGGTAGCTCGAGATGACCAGACGCTGCAGGCCCGCCTCGTCGTGGAGCGCCTTGAGGACCGGCATCGCGGCCATGGTCGTGCAGTTCGGATTGGCGATGATGCCCTTCGGCGGGTTCTTCGCCTCCTCCGGGTTGACCTCGCTCACCACGAGGGGAACGTCGGGATCCTTGCGCCACGCCGACGAGTTGTCGACGACGGTCGCGCCGGCCGCCGCGAACCGTGGGGCCTGCGCACGCGACAGGGTCGCGCCGGCCGAGAACAGGGCGATGTCGATGCCCTTCAGATCCTCGTCGGAGGTGGCGGCCGCATCCTCGACGACGATCTCCTCACCGCGGAACGGCAGCTTCTTGCCGGCCGAGCGGGCCGACGCGAAGAACCGGACCTTCTCGGCAGGGAAATTGCGCTCCTCGAGGAGCGTGCGCATGACGATGCCGACCTGGCCGGTGGCACCTACAACAGCGATGGTGGTCATGTCGGTTACCGTCCCGTTCCGGCGTGTACGACGGCCTCTTCCTGGCCGCCGAGATCGAACGCGGTGTGCAGGGCACGGACCGCGTCGTCGAGGTCTGTGTCGTCGACCAGTACCGAGATGCGGATCTCGGAGGTCGAGATGAGGTCGATGTTGATGCCTGCTTCGGCGAGCGCCTCGCAGAACTGTGCAGTGACACCCGGGTGGCTCTTCATGCCCGCCCCGACGAGCGACACCTTGCCGATGTGATCGTCGAAGAGCACCTGCGTGAAGCCGATGTCTTCCTGGCGCTTGGTGAGCAGTTCGACGGCGCGCGGGCCGTCGTCGGTCGGCAGGGTGAAGGTGATGTCGGTCTTGCCGGTCTCGACCTTCGAGATGTTCTGCAGCACCATGTCGATGTTGATCTCGGCGTCGGCGACAGCGCGGAACACCTTCGCGGCGTAGCCGGGCGTGTCGGGCAGCCCGACGACGGTGACCTTCGATTCGCTGCGGTCGTGTGCAACGCCGGTGATCAGGGCTTCTTCCACGGGGATGTCCTCCATCGATCCGGACACGATGGTGCCGGGCTTGGTGGTGTACGACGAACGAACGTGCACGGGCACGTTGTAGCGGCGGGCGTACTCGACGCACCGCAGCATCAGTACCTTCGCGCCGCACGCGGCGAGTTCGAGCATCTCTTCGAAGGTGACCTTCTCGAGACGCTGCGCGTCCTTGACGATGCGCGGATCGGCGCTGAAGACGCCGTCGACGTCGGTGTAGATCTCGCAGACGTCGGCGTTCAGCGCGGCAGCGAGCGCGACCGCCGTCGTGTCCGACCCACCGCGGCCGAGGGTCGTGATGTCTTTGCTGTCCTGGCTGACGCCCTGGAAACCGGCGACCAGCACGATGTTGCCCTCGTCGAGGGCGGTGCGGACGCGGCCCGGGGTGACGTCGATGATCTTCGCCTTGCCGTGGCTTCCGGTGGTGATCACGCCGGCCTGCGATCCGGTGAACGACCGGGCCTGTGCACCGAGGGAATGGATAGCCATCGCGACCAGGGCGTTGGAGATGCGTTCGCCCGAGGTGAGCAGCATGTCCATTTCGCGTGCCGGCGGAACCGGGCAGACCTGCTGGGCGAGGTCGAGGAGTTCGTCTGTGGTGTCTCCCATGGCCGAGACCACGACGACGACGTCGTTGCCGGCCTTCTTGGTCTCGACGATCCTTTCAGCGACGCGCCGGATCCGCTCGGCCGTTGCGACCGAGGATCCTCCGTACTTTTGGACGACGAGTGCCACGCTGGCGAACCTCCGGGGTCTTGGGTACAAGTCCAGTGGACAAGCTTACCGATGGCACCGGGAGGTCGGAGGTGCGCCCTATCAGGGCACGGTCGTACGCAGAAGCATGACGTTGTAATCACTCCAGCGTGAGGCCGTGAAATAGAGGTCCTTCCCCGAGGACCACGGATGGACATACGGCGCGTAGAGGCCGCCGATCCGGGTGTGGTGCACGAGTTCGATCGGTGGGCTCCACGGACCTTCCGCAGCGGAAGCGGTCCGCATCTCGATCGCGCCCCGGTCCTCGTTGCCGTAGAGCATCACGAACTCTTCGCCCGTCCAATGCACCGACAACTCACTGACCGGCGCACCGACGACGGGACTCGCTGCGTCGACCGCGTCGAGCATCCAGGCTTCACCGGTCCAGTACTCGTACGCGGCGAGATCGAGGATCTGCCCTTCGGGCACCCGCGCGACGTGCGCGGAGCCGAATCGGCCCTGCGGTGTGCCGAAATCGTAGACGTAGCCGCCGTGTCGCACGTATGCGTGCTGCTGAAAGTTCGCGTTGCCCGGCGACACCTGCTGGACGCCCGGAACGTCGAGCGGAACATTGAGGCGGACGGTGGCGGGGTGGAGTTCCCAGTTCTCGCCGTTGTCGTGCGACGACGCGATCATCGAGGCATTGGTCCACCATTCCCCGTGATCACCCCACTTCCGCACGGACATGGCGTTGATGAACTGCACCCCGCCGACCGCGATACCGGCGGTGGGGATCACGGTCTTCTCGATGCCGTCGATGCCGAGGCTGCCGATGAGTTCGCGGGCGAAGTGGGGTGCGGCGGTCTCCACCGGCGCTCCGGAGTAGATGTCGCCGGGAACGGGGTCGGGCACGCTGATGCCGTCCGACAGATCGTCGTCGGCCGTCCGCATGAGTGTGTTGTGGCGCCATTGCTGATCGGCGGCGGAGCAGTCGCCGAAGGTGTCGCCGAACGCCATGAGCACCTGACGCTCGGCACCGGTCCTGCCGTTGTCCCACATGATCCCGAGGTCTGTGCCGGAGATCGAGAAACGGGTGTCGGTGCGGTTCTCGCTGCGCGGCCCGGTCACCCACGCCACTGTTCTGACCGGTCCCGAATGCAGGGTGGGCAGCGGCCCCTGATACGCGTCACCCCGGGGACGACTGCTACCCAGACTCCCACTTCCGGGGCCACTACTTCCGGGGCCACTACTTCCGGGGCCACTACTTCCGGGGCCACTGCCGACGGAGCCACTGCTGCCGGGCCCGGGGTTGCCACACGGCTCAGCGTGGGCGGTCGGCGCGAGGGGCACTGCGATACCCATGGCCAGAACCAGCGCGCACGCACCCGTCACCGTCGACGTGATCGATCTCATGCGCCCGCCCCTCACCAGGATCGAGTTACTGGTGTTGTTGGTGTTACCAGAGTTTCTCCGGTGGACGCTAGGTGACGAAATCTTGATGCGTGAGCCTCATCCGTATCGATCAGGTCACGAACCTGCAGCGTGTTCACGCAGGACTGTCGTGGGGTGCCCGTGGGCGAAGTCGAATACGAGGCGTTAGAATGCTTTGCATGCAGCGCGCGCTTCTCCTCGGCCGCCGCGGCGGGATCTGACCAGACCGGCTTCCCGTCGCGGGGTTTCGACGCGCCGGTCGATATTCTGATCAGGACTCACAAGTCCCCATTTATTGGAGTACGTCATGTCACCCGCCGACGCTTTCACTTCCGGTTCGCGCACCATCACGCCGCCGAGCAAGCCCGCCCCCAGCGATCAGTCCGCATGGAACAAGCAGAAGAACTCGTCCATGCCCACCTACCGGTACCGGCCGTTCGCCGAAGAAGTCGAGCCGATCACCCTGCCCGACCGCACCTGGCCCGACAAGATCATCGATCGTGCGCCCGCGTGGTGTGCCGTCGACCTGCGCGACGGCAACCAGGCGCTCATCGATCCCATGAGCCCGGCCCGTAAACGTCGCATGTTCGATCTGCTGGTCCGCATGGGCTACAAGGAGATCGAGGTCGGATTCCCGTCGGCCAGCCAGACGGACTTCGATTTCGTCCGCGAGATCATCGAGGACAACGCGATTCCCGACGACGTCACCATCCAGGTGCTGACGCAGGCGCGACCCGAGCTGATCAGGCGGACCTTCGAGGCGTGCGCCGGTGCGCACTCGGCCATCGTGCACTTCTACAACTCGACCTCGATCCTGCAGCGTCGCGTCGTGTTCAAGGCCGACCAGGAGACGGTCAAGAAGATCGCCACCGACGCCGCCGAACTGGTGCTGGCCGAGGCGCAGAACCACCCGGACACCCACTGGCGGTGGGAGTACTCCCCCGAGTCCTACACCGGAACCGAGCTGTCGTACGCCAAGGAAGTCTGCGACGCCGTCGTCGACACTTTGGGCGCGACCCCCGAGAACCCGGTCATCCTCAACCTGCCGGCGACCGTCGAGATGGCGACACCGAACGTGTACGCCGATTCGATCGAGTGGATGCACCGCAACCTGGCCAAGCGCGACTCGATCATCCTGTCGCTGCACCCGCACAACGACCGCGGCACCGGTGTCGCGGCGGCGGAGCTGGGCTACCAGGCCGGCGCCGACCGCATCGAGGGTTGCCTGTTCGGCAACGGTGAACGCACCGGCAACGTGTGCCTGGTGACGCTGGGCATGAACATGTTCAGCCGCGGCGTCGACCCGCAGATCGACTTCTCCGACATCGACGAGATCCGCCGCACCGTCGAATACTGCAACCAGCTGCCCGTGCCCGAGCGGCATCCCTACGGCGGCGACCTGGTCTACACGGCCTTCTCCGGCAGTCATCAGGACGCCATCAACAAGGGCATCGACGTGATGAAGAGCGACGCGGAGAACGCCGGCATCGACGTCGACGACCTGACCTGGGCCGTTCCCTATCTGCCGATCGACCCGAAGGACGTCGGCCGCAGCTACGAGGCCGTGATCCGCGTGAACTCGCAGTCCGGCAAGGGCGGCGTCGCCTACATCATGAAGCACGACCACGGCCTGAATCTGCCGCGGCGGCTGCAGATCGAGTTCTCACAGGCGGTACAGAAGGTCACCGACGGTGAGGGTGGCGAGGTCAGCCCCAAGGAGATGTGGGACATCTTCCACGAGGAGTACCTGGCCCCGATCGCGCCGCTGGAGCGGGTCCGCCAGAAGGTCGCGGCAGCCGAGACCGACGACGGCGAAGACACCATCACCGCCGTGCTGAAGGTCGACGGCGTCGAAAAGGAAATCGTCGGCACCGGCAACGGCCCGCTGGCCGCCTTCGTCGACGGCCTCGAGTCGCTGGGCTACCAGGTCGCCGTCCGCGGCTACGCCGAGCACGCGATGTCCTCGGGCGACGACGCCAACGCCGCCGCGTACGTCGAAGCCGACGTCACCCGGCCCGACGGCACCACCACGCTGGTGTGGGGCGTGGGTATCGCGCCCTCGATCACCGTGGCGTCGCTGCGCGCGGTCGTCTCGGCGGTGAACCGGGCGCACCGGTAACGTACGACGTTCGGCGGCGGCGGTTCCCTGCGGGGAGCCGCCGCCGCCGTCTGTCGCAGGCCTGTACGAAGGGCCGGATCAGGAGGCCTCGCCGTCCCACACGACGTGGCCGTCGTCCCGGATACGCGCACCCGACGCGGGTTCGTGGGCAACCGTGCGGCCGTCGTGCATGAGGTGTAGTACCTCCCGCTCGAAGCGCAGGACGACGACGTCGGCGACGAGCCGCCGGTGACAACGCCACCACACGCTTTCGCTGCACATCATCGCGGTGGAGCATCCGGCCGATTCGTCCAGCAGTTCCTCGAGCGCCTCGCCGAACTCGGTGCTGCGCGTGTGCGCGGCATAGGCCGCGAACTGCTCGACCCGCCACCACGGGTCCTCCGTGTCGGTGCCGGCGGGTAACCGGCGCCGCCCGCCGAGCCGTTGTTCGAGCCGGTATGCGACCCCCGCGTCGGGTAGCCATTCGCCCATCGCGTCGCTCGCGACGTCGGGATTGCGGCGGCTCCCCGGGAACCTCCTGATGTCGACGAGCGATTCGACGCCCGCCGACCGCATCAGCGCGGTCAGCTCCGGGCGTTGCAAACGGCCGTGTCCCACTGAAAGCAACATCTGTCCGGGATACCCCGTATCGGGCGATCCGATCATCGAGTCGGGCGGCTACGACCACGTAACACACCTGTGGAAAACTCGGCGCGTGGCTACAACGACGGGAATCACGACGCGGGGGCGCCTCGCACTGCGGGCAGCGAAGGCCGCCGCCTGGGCATCGCGCAGCGCCGGGCGCGGCAACGGTTCGATGATCGGCGGACTCATCGCCCTGAAGATCGATCCGGGTTTGATGGCGCAGCTCGGGCGCGGCCGCCGGACCGTGCTCATCACCGGAACGAACGGCAAGTCCACCACCACCCGGATGACGGCCGCCGCTCTCGAAACCCTCGACACCGTCGCCACGCAACCCGACGGCGCGAACATGGATGCCGGCATCGTCTCCGCCCTCGCGGCGAACCCCGATGCCGCACTCGCCGCGATCGAGGTCGACGAACTGCACACGCCGCACGTCGCGGATGCCCTCACCCCGGAGGCCATCGTGCTGCTCAATCTGAGCCGCGATCAGCTCGACCGGGTCGGCGAGATCAACATGATCGAACGCAAGCTGCGGGCCGGGCTGCAACGTCACCCCGACGCGGTGATCATCGCGAACTGCGACGACGTGCTCGTCACGTCCGCCGCCTACGACAACCCCAACGTGGTGTGGGTCGCAGCCGGTGCCGGATGGGCCGGTGATTCGGTCAGCTGCCCCCGCACCGGCGAACCCATCGTCCGCGAGGGTGATCACTGGTACAGCACCGGATCGGACTTTGCTCGGCCACAACCCGATTGGTGGGTCGACGACACAAACCTCTACGGCCCCGACGGACTCGTGCTGCCACTGACCTTGACGCTGCCCGGTCGCGCGAATCGTGGCAATGCCGCGCAGGCCGTCGCTGCGGCGGTCGCTCTCGGCGCCGATCCGGCGAAGGCGGTGGCGGCGACAACCGTGGTCGAGGAGGTCGCCGGACGTTACAAGACCGTGCAGGTCGGACCCCATTCGGTGCATATGCTGCTCGCGAAGAATCCGGCGGGCTGGCAGGAAGCCCTGTCCATGATCGACCCGGCCGTCGACGGACTCGTCATCGCCGTCAACGGTCAGGTACCCGACGGCGAGGACCTGTCGTGGCTGTGGGATGTGCGCTTCGAGCACTTCGAAGGGGTTCAGGTGGTGGCGTCCGGTGAGCGCGGCACCGACCTCGCGGTGCGCCTGACCTACGCCGGAGTCGACCACACCCTCGTCCCGGACCCGTTGCGCGCCATCGCGTCCTGCCCACCGGGCCGTGTCGAGGTACTGGCCAATTACACCGCGTTCCGAGATCTGAACACTGCGATCACGAGGGGAGCCACTCATGTCTGAGTCGACCGTGCGAATCGGCCTGGTACTGCCCGACGTGATGGGCACCTACGGTGACAGCGGCAATGCGCTGGTGCTGCAGCAGCGACTGCGGATGCGCGGCCACGACGCCGAGATCGTCGAGATCGGACTGAGCGATCCGGTGCCCGACTCCCTGGACCTGTACACCCTCGGCGGCGCGGAGGACTCGGCGCAGCGCCTCGCGACGCGTCACCTGCAGCGCTACCCCGGATTGCAGCGCGCCGCCGAGCGCGGCGCGCCGGTGCTCGCGATCTGCGCGGCGATCCAGGTGCTGGGCCACTGGTACGAGACGTCGTCCGGGGAACGCGTCGACGGTGTCGGCCTGCTCGATGCGACGACGTCGCCGCAGCAGGTTCGCTCGATCGGGGAGGTTGTCACCACTCCCATCACCGACGCGCTCAGCCTCCCGCTCACGGGATTCGAGAACCACCGGGGCGGTACCACTCTCGGCCCCGACGCGCGCGGCCTCGGCCGTGTCACCCGCGGTGTCGGCAACGGCGTCGGGGACGGTCTCGAAGGCGCCGTGCAGGGTTCGGTGATCGGCACGTACCTGCACGGTCCGGTCCTGGCACGCAATCCGGAACTCGCCGATCATCTGCTCGCCCGAGCCCTGCAGGTGGACAGCCTGCCGCCGCTGGATCTTCCCGAGGTCGAGCTGCTACGCCGCGAACGTCTGCGCGCGTAGACAACTCAGCTGTGAACGCCGGCGTGCTCGACGATCAACCGGCCGAGTTCGTCGGGCACCTCGTCGGGAATCCAATGGCTGACACCTTCGAGCACCTCGAGCCGGTACGGCGCCGACACGTATTTCCCGGTGCCGTCCGCTCCGGCTCGGGTAAGGGCGATGTCGCCGTCGCTCCACACCATCAGCGTCGGCACTCGCACGCGACCGACGGTTTCGCGGGGATCGGCGAAGAACAACGCCCGGTACCAGTTCACCCCGCCCCGCACAGCCGACGCGTCGGCCATCCGCGCTGCGTCGCGTTCGGCGGTTTCCGGGGGCTGTCCTGATCGGCGCAGCACGAACCGAGTAACCGCGTCGTTGCTCAACAGCATCTCCGGGATCCACGGAAGCTGGAACGCGAGGATGTACCACGACTTCAGAAGCTGAGGACTCGTGACCATCGCTCGCATGAATGCGGCCGGGTGCGGCACCGACACGGCAGTGAGTGTGCGCACCAGATCGGGTCGGCGAGCCGCGACGACCCACGCGACGACCGCGCCCCAGTCGTGGCCGACGAGATGGACCGGGCCGCCACCGATGGCACCCACCAGCGCAACGATGTCGTCGACGAGGGCCGGGATGCGGTAGTCGCGTCGCCGGCCGGGCCGGGCGCGCGGCGAGTATCCCCGCTGGTCGGGAGCGATGGTGCGGTATCCGGCCTCGTGCAATCGCGCGGCCACGGCGTCCCACGAGCGGGCGTCCTGCGGGAAACCGTGCAGAAGCACCACGGGTTCACCGTCGATCGGGCCCTCGTCGCGAACATCGAAGGTCAGGCCTTCACGCTCGACGGTATCGATCCGCTTCCCCACGCGTCCCCCTCGAAACTCCCCTGAACAGGGGTTCGGCCCGGTATGCGCTTCTGCACATTCACCGGGCCGGATCTCTGCTTCACGAGCCTCTGTCGTCCTCGGACGTCTGCTCGATCCGCACCCCTTATGTTACGCACATCACACCGAGTGCGCAATACGTGTGCGAACTTCTGCCGTGACCGACGGTGTGTACCGGAGCCGCCGGTCAGGCCGTCCCGGCCAGCGCTTCGATGGCGGCCTGCAGTTTCGCGGTGGCATCGTCGGCGACCTCACGAAGGCCCGGCTGATCGGCCACCTGCACCATGATCGCCGGGTTCATCGCATCGACGATCACCGTTTCCGAATCGGCCGGGTCGGTGCGCACGACGACGTTGCACGGCAGCAACAGTCCGATCTGCCGGTCGACGTTCACAGCCCGATGAGCAAGCGGCGGATTACAGGCTCCGAGGATGACGTAATCCTCCATGTCCTCGTCGAGCTTGGCCTTGAGCGTGGCCCGCATGTCGATCTCCGTGAGGACACCGAATCCCTGGTCGGCGAGGGCTTTTCGCGTGCGATCCACGGCATCGGGGAAAGAGGTGCGCAGGGTGGTCGAGAGGGCGAGCGTCATGAACCGGTCCTTTCCTCACTGTCGGGCGAGCGTATCGTTTCTCGTCGTCGCCGTCAGGCGAGCGCCAGAAACAGCTTTTCGAGTTCGGCCTCGGTCATCGGTTCGCCACCTTCACGAGCTTCGCCGGTCATGCATTCGCGTAGCCCTGTGGCGACAATCTTGAATCCGGCACGGTCGAGAGCGCGTGACACCGCGGCGAGCTGCGTCACCACGTCCTTGCAGTCGCGGCCCTGCTCGATCATCGAGATGACTCCGGCGAGCTGGCCTTGTGCCCGCTTGAGCCGGTTGAGTACCGATGCGATGGATTCTTCGTCTCCGACCATGTTCCTGTCCTTTCATCGGGTGTTCTACCCAGTGTACCCCTGGGGGTATGCCTCGGGTCAGGTCGCCGGCGACACCGCACGCACGCGGGTGGCGAGGCGGCGCACCGGGCAGTCCGGCCGTCGCCGGCAGTCCAGCGACACCGCGCCCGCGACCAGTACGGCACCGGCCACCGCGAGACCGACCGCGGGATGCACTTCCTGCGCGATGATCACCGACGACATCACGAGCACGAACCAGCCGAAGGCCTTGCGGAGGACCTCGGGGTCGACGAGCGAGGTCAGACGGCCGCCGATCAGGCTGCCGACGACGGCGGCAGCGGTGACCATTCCCGCCAGTTTCCAGTCGATCTGGACCGTCGAGAGGTATCCGCCCAATCCGGCGAACGACTTCATCGCGATGACCACCAGCGAGGTGCCCACCGCCACCGGCATCGGAAGTCCGCCGAGGAGCGCGAGCGCCGGCACGACGAGGAACCCGCCGCCCGCGCCGACGAGGCCGGTGACCAGGCCGACCACTACACCGTCGAGCAGGATCTTGCCCACCGGCATCGTCTTCTCACCCTCGCCGGCACCGGCGACCTTCTTCCGTCCACGCAACATCGCGATCGCGGTGGCGATCATCATGGCCGCGAACGCGAGAAGCAGCACGGTGCCAGGGATGAAGCGGGACAAGAGCCCGCCGACGAACGCGCCGACCATCCCGGCGAGACCGAACAGAATGCCGGTGCGCCACTGGACGCGTCCGCCGCGAGCGTGAGAGATCGCGCCGACCGCGCTGGTGACGCCGACGACGAGCAGCGACGTGGCGATCGCTTCTTTTGCATCCATACCGGCGACGTAGGCCAGCAGGGGCACGGTGAGAATCGATCCTCCGCCGCCGAGCAACCCGAGGGTGACACCGACGAGGACCGCAAGTGCGACGGTCAGCGCGATCATGGCTACTTCCCTTCGGTCTGGGAGGTCTTCGCCGCCACCAGTTCGGCGACGATGGTTTCGGGGTCGCACGACCGGCCGCGGTTGTACGGCAGTTTCGACAGCAGCATCCCCATGGCGCACGTGTTGGACAGCGCCGCGAAACTGAGGCCGCCACCGATGCCGGCGGCGAGCCACTTCAGCTTGGGAGCGGCAACGCTACCGAGGACGGACCCGAGGACGATGGATCCGGCGACGAGCCGCACCTGACGTTCGAGGTCCCATCGTTCTGCGCCGCGATTGACATTCAGGCCGGCCGCCTGCCATGCGTTCATGCCACCTTCGAGGATGTGCACGTTGAGGAGGCCGGCCTCGCGCAGTGTGCCCTCAGCGTCCGTGGCGCGCTGGCCCGACCTGCAGACGAGGACGACGCTCTCGTCGAAGTGGGCGAGGAATTCGTCGCGGTGTTCCCGGAGCAGGTCCAGTGGCACGTTGTATGCCCCCGGGATGTGGACGGTGTCGAATTCGCCCGGGGTGCGCACGTCGATCACGCGGACGTTCTTTCCGGAATCGAGCTGCTCGCTCAGGGCGTGCGGGTCCACAGAGGCGGGAGTCGAGGTCATGGTGGCCTTTCGGAGTAGCGCTCGGGGCAGGGCCCCGGAATCGGACTGTTGACACCCCGGGGGGTATCTTTCGACGGCAACTCTACACATACCCCCTTGGGTATACGCAACCCATAGTGCGATACCCCACCCCGTACTTGACATACCCCCGGGGGTATCTCATAGTGGATGACATCAGCAGACGAACCGGCCCACCGCCGGGAAGGAGACCCCTATGATCCTCGAGCAGTACTACATCGAGTGCCTGTCGCATGCGTCGTACCTGGTCGGTGACGAAAACACCCGTCGGGCCGTCGTAGTGGATCCGCGACGCGACATCAGCGAGTACCTCGCCGACGCCGAGCGGCTGGGCCTGACCATCGAAGGCGTCATCAACACGCACTTCCACGCCGACTTCGTCTCCGGGCACCTCGAACTCGTCGACGCGACGGGAGCATGGATCGGCTTCGGCGAAGCCGCCGAGACCGAATACCCGATCCGCCGGCTGAAGCACGGCGAGCGCATCTCACTCGGCGACGTCGACCTGGAGATCCTGTCCACACCCGGCCACACGTGGGAATCGATCAGCGTCGTGGTGCGCGAGAAACCGGATGCCGAACCCACCGCCGTCCTGACGGGCGACTCGCTGTTCATCGGCGACGTGGGCCGACCCGACCTGGTGAACCTCGGAGACAGCTCCACCAGCGATCTCGCACGTGCGATGTACCGCACCATCCACGAGACGCTGCTGAAGCTACCGGACACCACCACGGTGATGCCGGCACACGGCGCCGGATCGTCCTGCGGCAAGAACCTGTCGACCGAACTGACCTCGACGATCGGCGAGCAGCGCCTGACCAACCCGTCGGTGCAGCCGATGCCCGAGGACGACTTCGTCGCACTGGTCACCGACGGCCAGCCGGCCGCTCCGGCGTACTTCTCGGTCGACGCCGCAATGAACAAGCGCGTGCACCCGCTGCTCTCCGCGGGGCACACCGTACCCTCACTCGATCCCGCCACCGTGGCTCAGGAAATCCGATCGGGAACAAAGGTTCTCGATGCACGCGGTGTCGATGACTTCGCCGCCGGGCACCTTCGCGGCTCGGTCAACGTGGGATTCGACGGCCGGTTCGCCGAGACCGGCGGCATGGTCGCGGAGGTCGGTGAGCGGATCGTGCTCATCACGTACCCGGGTGAAGAGCAGCAGGCGGCGCTCCGCCTGTCCCGGATCGGCTCCGACAACACTGTCGGCTACCTCAACATCGACAGCGACGGCCGGTTCCCCGACGAGCTCGCCGACCTCGTCCAGCAGGCCCGGCGTACCACCATCGACGAACTCGACGCACTGCTCGCCGAGGATGCGGTGACCCTCGTCGACATCCGCAACCCCGGAGAGCGTGCGGAGGGTGCCATCCCGGGTTCGGTCGCAGTTCCCTTGGCGCAGCTTCGCACTCGGCTCGAGCAGGTGCCGACCGGGAAACCGATCGTGGTGCACTGCGCCGGCGGCTGGCGCTCGAGTGTGGCGGCGTCGCTTCTCCGTTCGCAGGGATTCGAAGACGTGACCGACCTCGAGGGCGGCTACAACGCCTGGGCCGAGCAGCACGTCGCCGCCTGACACCGAAACCTATCTACCTCTACCTACATACCTACCCGAGGAGAAGACCATGTGCTATCCCGTCGATTGCCCACGCTGCGGAAAGACCGGCTGGGGAGGCTGCGGTAACCACGTCGACGCCGTGATGGCGGCGGTACCCGCCAACCGACGCTGCACCTGCGACACCACCGCTACCGAGAAGAGCGACAAGGGCGGGTTCATTCGGTCACTGTTCGGCCGCTGACTCGGCTCCGGCCGACTGGTCGAGCATCCGCGAGGGCGCATAGTTGGCCCACCCCGTCTGCGGCCAGTTGAACCACCCCGACGACGCGAGCGTGCCGCCGTCGGGGTGGAGAGTGGTCCCGGTGATGAAGGACGACAGTCCCGAGGCGAGGAACACCACACTGTTCGAGATGTCCGAGACGTGGCCCGCGCGCCCCATGGGAATCGCGATCCGCGCTCCGGCAGGCGTGGTCATCGCGGGATCGCCGGCACCGAACCTCGCAAGATTCGGTGTCGGAACGAAGTCGGGCGCAACGTTGTTCACCCGGATCCCGTCGGGGGCTACTTCGACGGCGAGCGTGCGGGCGAACTGCTCCACGGCCGCCTTCGCGGCGGAGTAGACGGCGAACCCGGGTGCCGCTCGATGCGCTTCGATGGTGGTCAGGTTGACGATGCTGCCGCCGCGACCCCCGGCCTGCATTCGCGGCACCGCCAGGGAGCATGCCTGCAGCACGTGCGACAGGTTGGTGCGGACAATGGCGTCCCAGCCCTTCGCGGCGGTATCGACGAACGGCGAGCGGAACGTGCCCCCGACGATATTGACGAGCGTGTCGAGTCGACCCCAACGCTGGTCGACGGCCTCGAACAGGCTCGACAACACGTCGGCGTCACGGACGTCACCGTGCTGAACGAGGGCGTCGATCCCCCGCTCGGCGAGGGTGCGGCGCAGTGCGTCGGCGGCGGTGGAGTCGAGGTCGATCACGGCCGGTCGAACACCGTTGGCGACAAGGTCGTTCACGATCGCCTCACCGAGTCCGCCTGCTCCGCCGGTAATCACCGCGACGGTGCCGTCCAGCCCGGCACGCTCTTCGAACCATCCCACGGCAGTGTCCCTCACGACAGGTACGTCGAGCCGAAGGAATCGAGGAACTCGAGAGTCGCGGACAGACCTTCGATCCGGCACGACACGAGAACCCAATCGACACCGGCCTTCTCGAGCTCGGCAAGATTCTCACGATGACCGTCGACGTCGACGGTGGGCTCTGCGATACCGCGGCTGTAGGAGTACACGACATCGATGTGATCGGAACGCCCGGCCGCAACCGCCTTCTCGCGCATCTCGGCGATATCGTCAGCCAGTTGCTCGGTCGAGCCGAGCCCGCGGGTTCGCGCGGTGCTGCTCAACTGATCGCCGCCGGACATCGGCATCCAGCCTTGCGCGCGTTCGGCTACTCGGCGCCGCGTGAGCTTCGAATTGCCACCGATCCAGATCGGAATGGGGTTCTGGACCGGCCGTGGCCGGGCGATGACATCGCGCGCGCTGAAATGCCTGCCTCGGTAGCTGAACGACTCACCGCTCCAGTGCATGGGCAGCACGTCGAGTGCCTCGTCGAACAGAGCGTTGCGTTGATCGAAGTCGACACCGAGCGCATGGAACTCACTTTTCTGGTACCCGGTGCCGAGCCCGAGAACGAAGCGCCCGCCGGAGAGCGTGTCGAGGGTCGCGGCCGCCTTCGCCAGCAACAGCGGGTTGCGGTAGGGCGCGACAGCGAGGTAGGTCAGCAGCCGGATGCGTTCGGTCGCGCCCGCCACGTAGCCGAGAGCAACGACGGGGTCGAGGGTCTGATGCCCACCGGAGGACAGCCACCGCGCGCCCGGGGCCGGATGCTCACTGAACGAGAACCCGTCGAAACCGGCCCTCTCGGCGGCAACGGCCACCTCTTTCACCGGGCCCGGATCGAGGACGTGACCATCGGGACCGTTGATCTCCGGGTAGTGGAAGATGTAGCGCATTGTCACAGGTGAGCACCCCTCCGGCGAACTGTCGCGTCGTTCCTGCCAAGCGCTCAGGCACGCATGTTCTCGAGTATTGGAATTACCTTTTCATTCGAAGATAGTCTGATTCTCCTCTGATGCAATATGTGAAGCAGACATAAACTGCCCCTCGGGGACTCCCGGATTCCACGACCCTGGGCCGAGGGGAGGAAATGAAGCGAATACTCCTCGCGATGGTGCTGATCGCCATCTCGGGTTGCTCGGGCGGGAGTGACTCGCAGGATCGGCCCTCGTCGCAGACAGTCGATGCAGTGGACGCAATGTGCGGCGATCCCGGCAGCGTCGACCGGCGCTATGTCCACTCCGTGAGCACCGACGGGCGCTACTTCGAGGATCAGCACGGCGATCCCATCCTCATCCGTGGCGATTCGCCGTGGTCAGGGGTGGCGGACTGGTCTCCCGAGCAAGCCGAGTTCTACTTCGCCGATCGTGCGGCCCGTGGATTCAACGCGTCCATCCTCTCGGCGATCGTCGTACCCGACAACGGCGGACCGCGCTATGAGGGAGCTACCTTCGACGGCCTCGAGCCGTTCGCCGACGGCGACATCACAGCATGGAACGAGCCGTACTGGTCCCGCGTCGACGAGTTCTTCCGGACCGCCTGCCGACACGGACACACCCTGTTCCTCTACCCGATGGACGGATGGAACCTCGCCCACGTATTCGCCTCGACGACCCCGGATCAGGCCTTCACATACGGCCGGATGTTCGCCCAGCGCTACTCGCAGTTCCCCAACATCGTCTGGATGACCGGCGGGGACTATTCGCCCGACACCGAGGACCGTGCAGCCGGAGCCGAATCGGACCACGTCCTGCGCGCGATGCTCGACGGGATCCGAGCCGCCGGATCGGACCGACCGTTCTCGATCCAGCTAGGACCCGAGAAGTCGCTTTCCACGGACAACGCGTTCTGGGAACCGCTGGTGGACTGGAACTTCGTCTACACGTACATGCCGACGTACAAGGCGGTGCTCGACGGATACACCCGGCCGCCAGGAACGAGGGATCCGCGCCCCGCACTGTTCTCCGAGGGGAATTACGAAGGTGAGAACAATCAGAGCGAGACGGCACCGACAACCGACGAGACGCTTCGACGACAGGCGCTGTGGGCGTTGACCTCCGGCTCGCCAGGCGAATTTCGGGGCTCCGACGACTGGGAGTTTCTGGAGGGATGGGAATCGCGCCTGGACACACCGGCCGTGGCGCAACTCGCGGCCATTCGCGATCTGTGGCAGTCGTGGCCGTGGTGGCAGCTCGTACCCGACGTCGACGAGCCACTCGTCGTGGAGGGACGCGGCGCCCGACAGGCGAGCGATGAGATGCTCGACGTCCTGGACAACGACTACGTCACCGCTGCCCGCACGCCCGACGGTTCTCTCGCCGTCGTCTATGTGCCGACGCGGCGGGCGATCCGACTGGATCTCTCGCTGGTTCCGCAGACGGCGACTCTCGCGTGGATCGACCCGGCTGATGCCGGTGGCCCGTCCAGGGTGGCGGAGATCGACCGGAACGGCAACGTGTCGAGCCCGGGTCCGAACCGGGACGGTGACGAGGACTGGCTCCTGGTGATCAGCACGTGAACCGCCGGCCGCCGCTACCTCGCGTCGGCACCGTCCAGCAGCCACCGGCCGTCCACACGCTTCAGGGTGATCAGGAATCGGGTTGCGTCGGTACGGCCCTCGGGCACCACCACGTTCTTCACATCCTGGTCGAGGAACACCAGCACGGTGGCGACGTCGCCGTCGAGCGATTCGAGCCCGGCGTGATCGGCGCGGGCGACCGACGCCCCCTGCCCGTTTTCGACCAGGCCGCGTAGGTCACGCGCGACGCCGTTGTACTTCTCGGAGAACTCCGCAGTCGAATTCGCCGTCACGGCCGCGAGCGACTCGTCGAAGCTCTGGTAGTCGTATGTACCGAGCGCCACGGCATATTCCCGCGCCTTGCCGACCGCTTCAGCGCGCAGCGACGCGACCTCCTCGGCCTGCCACCAGCGGAAGCCGGAGAATGCTGCGGCGAGCACCAGCAGCACGATGACCGCGAGGACCACCCGGCGCGAGCGGCTTCCGCTGCTCGCGGCTCCCCGCAACGCGACGGTAGCGCCGTTCTCCCCTGCCGTATCGGTGGTCGTGTCGGTGGAGGTCGTGTCTGCGGGTGCCATCAGTTACCGAGTCCTTCCAGCAGCGTCTGCCAGTAGTCGAGCGCTTCCAGCCCGGTGGGAATGAGCAGCGGGTCGGCGGCCATATCGGGGCCGGTGACCCGGCCGGGAGTGATCTGGTTGCCGAGCCCCAGATCGTTCGGCCGGGGGGCGACGTGCGCTCCGCGCTGGGCGAGGTCTTCGCCCGGCGGGCAGTAGAGCGACAGGTTCGGTTCCCGTGGGCTCTCGTCCCCGACCATGGTGCGCTGGGTGTCGTAGTAACACACCGGCCCCTGTGTCGCTACGAGCGAGAAATCGGCGATGTTCCCGTGCACGATCCCTGTCAGATCCTTCAGTGCTGCCGGCATCGAGTCCAGGCCCGCAGCGAGTCCCGGTGCGCGGGGTCCGAGAACTTCCCCGACCGTGACCAGATTGGTGATCAGCACCCCGAAGTCGTCCTTGGTGGCCGCGAACAGGTCTTCGGTGCGCGAGAGGGCCTCCGGTGACCTGTCGAGCAGGTACACCAGCGAATCCCGGCTGCCGACCAACTGATCGGACACATCGCGCATCGCGCGCACGGAACCGGGAAACGAGTCGGCGTTCCGCGACATCGCGTCCACCAGGCCGAGCCCCTCGTCGAGCAACGTCGCGATGGCCGGTGCTCGCGCAGCAACCATCGTCGACAGCGTATCGGCGTTCTCGAGCAGCGCCTGCAGTTCGGGGCCGGTGCCGTCGAGGGCTGTGCCCCAGGTTTCGCCGAGCGTGACGATCGAATCGGCGTCGAGGCTGTCGACGAGCTCGGTCATGTGCACCAGCAGCCGGTCGAGTCGCATGCTCTGCTTCTCCGCCGGCACATCGAGTGTGTCGCCGCTCTGCAGGTAGGGCCCGGCAGAAGTGGTGGGCTCGATGTCGAGCGCGAGAATGCCGATGGCTGTCGCGGTGGAGACACGACCCGTGCTGCCCACGGGGATCCGAGTCCCGGGATCGAGTGAGAGCGCCGCGGTCGATCCCGAACCGCCGGGGTTGATGCTCACGGATTCGACCTCCCCCACTGCGACACCGCGGTAGGTGACGGACGTGCCCGGGCCGATGCCGCGGCCGTCCGTCAGCTCCGCGCGGATCTCGACCACCGTTCCGAAGCTCTGCGGTCCCAGCACGTATCGGACACCGAAGAAGGTGGCCAGGACGCCCACGACGACGAACAGCACCAGTTGGACGAGGACGGGTCGGTTCATCGGGTTCCGCCTCCGAGCAGATCGGCGAGACCTTCGGCGACGTCGGCCTGTGGCAGCGGCAGCGGAGCACCGCCGTCGAGCGGCATACCACCGGTGACCAGCAGATCGATCGCCGCAGGAATATCGAATGCGCCGTCGAAGAGAAGGTAGTCGCCGTGCACGGCGCTGTTGAACCCGTCGATGAAAGTATTCATTTCGACCAGTGCCGATCCGACCGTGTTGTTGAAATCCCGGATGCCGGCCGTAATCTCGGCGACGTCGTCGACGGAATCACCGATGGTCTCGCCGTGGGCCATCACCGCGTCCATCGACGCCACGACCGACGACGTACTCGAGACGAGAGTGCGCAGGTCTTCATGCTGTGCGGCCAGAAGATCCACCATCCGGGCGCTGTCTGCAATTCCGTTGTCGATGAGCTCCTGCTGCTGGGCGAGGCGCTCGGCGACCGAGTCGACCGCCAGAAGGGTCCGTTCGAGGTGGCCGCTGTTGTCGTCGGCCAGCGTCATGGTGGTGTCCAGCCGTGTGAGCATCGCGCGGATCGATTCACCGCGGTTGCCGAACGCTGCGTCGAGTTCGGTTGTGATGGTGCTCAACTGGTCGAGCCCACTGCCGTTGACGACCTGTCCGAGCATCGCGAAGGTCGATTCGATGTCGGGCCCCACTTCGGTCCGTTCGATGACATCACCCTCGGCAAGCAGTTGCGACGACTTCTCCTCGGGCATGTCGATCTGGATGTAGGGGCTCCCCAAGGCAGACGGAAGACGCACGGAAGCAGCTACATTCGCGGGAAGATACGCCGATTCCGACATACTCAGCTGAAGGCGTGCCCGCCGGCCGTCGGTCTCCATCGAATGCACGCGGCCCACCACCGCCTGACCGGCGCGTACCTCGGCACCGAGATCGATGCGGTCGGCGCTGGTGAACTCCGCGGTCACATAGTAGGTGTCGCCCGGACCGCTCCGTCCGAGGGGAAGTTCCTGCAAACTCAACCCGCACCCCGTGGACAGAGCCGCCACGGCGATCAGCACGACGGTGATGCCGAGCTTTCCGGGGCGCATCACCGGGGTCCTCCTTCACCCAGGGCGCGGTCGAGCGATTCGGGCACGAGGTCTGCGAACGGGTCGGCCAGGTCGAACGGAACAGTGATCGGATTGGTGAATCCCGCACCGGTGCACAGCGGTAGACGTTCACGCTCGCACAGTTCCCTCGCCCGCGGAAACTGGTTGATCTGGGTCGAGATGTTCAAACGGATCCGGCCACGGCCGTTGGGCCCGATCGCATTGTCGATGTTCTGCATCGCCAGCGGCAGTACATCGAACAACTCGGCGAAACCGACCTCGTGGGCGGCGAACGTGTCGGTGAGGGTCCGCGCGTTCGCTGTGATCGCTTCGAGGTCGCCGCCGCGTTCGGCGAGCAAGGTGTCGAGCCGGTCCAGGATCGTGGTCAGGTTCGCGATGGGGCCGCCGACATCGAGGTTCTGCCGCTGCATTTCCTCGCCGAGTTCACCCATTCCGTCGACGAGGTCGGACAACGAGCCCTGCCGGGAGTTCACGGCTGCGACCGCGACCCCGAGATCGTCGATGAGAGCACCGATATCGCCGGACTTGGCGCCGATCACCGACGTGGCCTGGCTCAGCGAAACGATGGCGTCGTTCATCTGATCCCCCAGACCGGCGGTGGCGTCGGCGGACAGTTCCAGGGTGCGTCCGAGGTTGCCGTTCCCCGGCCCGAGCGCGGCCGCGAGAGTGTCGACACTTTCGAGCATCTCGTCCCAGTTGATCGGAGCATGACTTCGCTCCGTGGGAAGCACGTCACCGTCCTCGAACTTCGGTCCCTGGCGGTAGGCGGGTCCCAATTCGATGAATCGGTCGCTGATCACCGACGGGTTCATCACGAACGCCGACACGTCGGCGGGCAGGTCGATCTCGGACGGCACTGTCATCGTCACCTCGACGACGGTGCCGGAGGGGCGGACGTCTTCGACCGTACCGACGGGCAGCCCGAGGACCGCGACGTGACTACCGGGGTAGATGCCGCTCACCGACGCGAACTGCGCCGTCACGGTGCGGGTGCGGTCGGGTCCGGCGATGTACCACAGACCGGCCCCACACAACGCGAGGACGAGCACCGTTGCGATGCCGCGCAGCAGCCAGGTCTTCGCACTGGGGTTCATCTGCAACCCTCCATGACTCCGATGGAGCACAGGAAGTTGTCGGGCAGCGGGCCTGCCGGCGCGTGCACGTCGACCCACGTTCCGTTGCCGGCGGCATCGGTGGCGGCGCGCAGAGCCGCCGGCAACCTGGTCAGGATCAGGTCGATGTCGGCGGCGTTCGCCTCGAGTGTGTCGGTGACCGACTGCAGGTTGACGAGCAACGCGTCGATCTCCGCCGAGTTGTCGGTGAGGAACGTGGCCGCGGACTCGGTGAGTGCCCGCAGATCGTCGACGAGCTGCATGAGGGCTTCTTTGCGGGCCGCAAGAATGCTCACCACCGCCGTCGAGTTTTCCACCAGCATCGACAGATCCTCACTCTGGGCCGTGACCACCGACGTCAACGATTTCGATGCGCGCAGCAGCGACGTGATGCGGGCATCGTTGCGCACCAGCATGTTCGATGTCGCTTCGATGCCGGCCAGTGCGTCCGCGATCTGCCGGGAATCGGGGGGCATGACCTCGGTGAGGGTGTGCATCATCGCTTCGAGGCCCTCGACATCGAGTCCGTCGGCCACATGCTGTGCATCGGTGGTCAATTCGTCGAGGCTGTACGGAACAGTGGTGCGTGCCAACGGGATGAGGTCGTCGACGAGTTCCCCGGCCCCGGCAGGGGTCACCGAGACGTACCGCTTACCGAGAATGGTCCGGAGCTTGACCTCCGCCGTGGACCGATCGCCGAGGCCCTGTGAACGGTCGATCCGGAAACTCACCACGACACGGTCGCCTGCGAGATCCAGGGATTCGACACGACCCGCGGGAACACCCGCGACGTAAACCGGATCGTTGGGCGCAAGCCCCGCAGCGTTGACGAATTCGGCGGTGAACGCGTGGGTGCGCAACCAATAGGTGACGGTCGGCGCCGACAACGCGACCAGCATGACCACCGCCAACAGCGCGATGCCGGTGACACCCAGCAAGATCGGATCGGCATTGCGGTCGTGACGCCCCGAAAAGATGGCCGCGACCGTGTCCTTCACCTTGCGTGCGGTCTTCATCGGCACACCTCCGAGTAGGCGGCACCGAAGATGTTCGTCTCGAAGTCACCGTTCTTGATGGTGAAGTTGCACATGTAGAGGTTGAGCCAGCCGCCGTAGTCGCCGATCCGGTTGATGTTGTGCGCCAGCTCCGGAAGTGCTTCCATCGTGCGGTTGAAGTTGTCGGTCTGCGGAATCCACGCGTCGGTCATCACACGCAGGTCGGTGACCGTGGTGTCGAGCGGAGCCATGCTCCCGGACATCAGAACGGCGGTCGACCGCACTGCCGACGAACCGCGGTCGACAAGGTTTGCGAGCTGGTCGGTCTCGCCGCCGAGTGCCTGCCCGACCACGTTCAGTCCGGTGATGAGCCGGGCCACCTCGTCGCTGCGCCGGTCGACGACGGCGACGAGTTGCTCGAGGTTTGCGATGACGTCGTCGAACACCTGTTCTTGATCGACGATGTCGGAGCTGACGGATGCCACGTGCAGCAGCAGGGATTCGAGGGTGCCGCCCTGGCCCTGGAATGCATCGACGACGGAGGTCGCCAGTGTGTTCATCTGTGCCGGATCGATGGCCTCGAACAGGGGCTTGAATCCGTTGAGCAGCGCGGTGAGGTCCACGGGCGGTCGAGTCTGCTCGATCGGGATGGTCGAACCTTCCGGCAGGATCTGCCCGGACGTGTCGTCGGGTAATCGCAGTGCGACGTAACGGACCCCGATCATGTCGCCGTAGTTCACCTCGGCGGTGACATCGGTTGTCAGGTCATGGACGGACTCGATTTCGAATGCGACCCGGGCCCTCGATGTCCCGTCGTCCTGCGGTGCGAAGGATACGTCGGACACGCGTCCCACCCGCACACCCGCAAGGGTGACGTCGCTGCCCGGGGTGAGCCCCTCGATATCGGTGAATTCGGCGGAATAGCCGCTGGTCGAACCCGAGACCGGACGGTCGAGAGTGTTTCCGACGACCACCGCAGCGAGCACGCCTGCCAGGCAGAATGCGGCAAGCCGCAGGCCGGGTCCGGTCAGGGAGTTCACGGGATGCTCACCGCCGTTCCGCGGACGAGCGGCGCCAACAGGATCGAGGCCGCGGTGGACGGATCGAACCGGGTTGCCGCGGGATCGGCCGGGTCGGCTCCGCCGGCGATCTGCTCGAGGAAGCCGAGCGGTTGCCGTTCGGCCGCCGCCAGGATCGGCTGCCGTTCGACGCTCGACGTCCGAACAGGATCACCGCAGTTGGACCCGTCCAGTCCGGGATAGCGGGGACAGTCGGCGCTGGTGTACGGCATCGGATCGGCCGGGTCGGCGACCGCGGTGATGTTGAAACGTCCGGTGGAGAATACGCGGCCTCCCGCCTCCCCGAAGATCGACAGGTATCGCAGGGTCTCGTCGAGCCCCGCGGTGTCACCGGCGAACGCGCCTATGACCGGTGCACCGTTACGCACGATCGCGATCGTGTTGTCGGTGTTCGCGTCGAGCACGCCGGCGCCTTCGACGCTCAGGGCGGCACCACCAGCGAGCAGACGGCCGATCCCGTCCTCGCGGGCCAGCACGATCTCCGAGAGTTCGGAGGCGTTCCGCATGACGGCGACGACGTCGTCGGTGGCCGCCGACATGGATTCGGTGACGCCCGCGACCTGCGGCGATGCTGCCAGCCCGGCCTCGACGAGCGGACCCAGATCTTCGGACAACGCCGCCATCCGGTCGATGGTCCGGCCGAGTGTCGCCCCGCGGCCCTGCAGCGCCTGACTCATCGCGTCGAGCGCGGTCGCGAGTTGGTCGGGACGGAGTTCCGCCAGCAGCGCCGCCGACCGGTAGTACAGGTTCGAAAGCTGTGCCGCCTCGGCGGAGGTGTCGACGGCGACCTCGCTTCCGTCGGTCAGGCGCGGTCCGATCGCGGGATTCTCGGGCGCTACGAGGTCGAGGAACACGTCGCCGAACAGCGTGCGCGGCACAACACGCATTTTCACCGACGCCGGAATCTCGCGGATCTTGTCGGCGCGGATCTGCATGGTGAGGCGGGATCTGGTGACACCTGCGTCGAGGCCGACAAGGGAGCCGACGTGCACACCCTGGTACTGCACGCCGGCGGAACCGAAGATCGGTCCCGCCTCGGCCGGCAGCACCGCGGTGACTTCCGGATCTCGCGACAGTGAGCCCGATCCCGACGCCACGAGCAGCGTGCCCGCGACGACGATGACTGCGGTGGCCACCACGCCGATCACCGCGAGCATGCCGCGGCCGAGGCCGTCGTGGCGATTCCTTCTGCGCCCGACAGGGGCCTGGCCGTCCGTCGGCAGAGGCGCGGTGCGCAGTGCCGTCACGAGATTCCCACCCCTGGAATGGTCGGCACGAGCCCCCACAGCGCGAAGGTGAGCACCACGTCGGTCACGCCGATCGCCAGAATGCTCGTGCGCAGCGCACGGCCGGCCGCGTGACCCACGCCCTCGGGCCCGCCGGACGCGTGAAAACCGTAGGAGCAATGCACGATTGCGACGATCACGGCGAACACGATCGCTTTCGTGAGCGAATACCACAGGTCGCTCGGGGACAGTGCGAGGTGGAAGTAGTAGTCGTAGGTTCCCGCCGAGTTTCCCTGGAAGTTCACGACCACGAGCCGGGTCGCGACATACGACCCGAGGAGCCCGACCATGTAGATCGGTACGACGCACACGGCCGCGGCGATCAGCCGGGTGCTCGCGAGGAAGGGAACCGAGCGGACGGCCATCGCATCGAGTGCGTCGATCTCGTCGGAAATCCGCATCGCACCGAGCTGGGCCGTGAATCCGGTTCCGACCTTCGCGGCCAACGCAATCGACGCCACCACGGGTGCGAGCTCGCGGGTATTGGCGATCGCGGAGAGCATCCCCGACAGCGATGTCATGCCGATCAGCTCGAGGCCGCGCTGGGTTTCGACGCCGACCATCATCGCCGCGACAGCGGACATCGCGAACACGATGCCGATGGTGCCGCCCCCGGCGAGCAGCGATGCGTAGCCGAAACTGACCTCACCGACGTGGTAGAGCACGTGCTTGAAATAGCGGTGGAGCGCGGTGGGAATGCCGGCGACGGTCTTGAAGGAGAATACGACGTGGCGGCCCATGCCCGCGAAGCCGTCGACGACGGTGGTCGCGGGGCGGCGTGTCGCGGAGCGGACCCGTTCGGCAGTTGAGTACGAAACCATCAGTAGGTACCCACCGCCGGGACCATGACCGTGTACATCTGGGACAGAACGGTGTTGGCGACGAAGACCATGACGAAGGCGAGAACCACGCCCTCGTTCACCGCATCGGCCACCCCACTGGGCCCGCCCTTGGCGTGCAGCCCCTTGAAGGATGCGATCAGCGCCGAAGTGGCGCCGAAACATGCCGATTTCACCATGGCCGTGGCGAAGTCGGACAGTCGGCCGTATTCGCTGAGGGTGCGCAGGAAGGCGCCACCCGAGCCGTCGTTGAGGTAGATCTCGTACAGGTAGCAGGCCGCGATGCCGACGAGTGTGACGAGCGCACACAGCATCATCGACACGAGCACCGAGGCGATGAGGCGGGGCACGACGAGACGTTCGACGACGTTCAGGCCCATCACCTCCATCGCCTCGATCTCTTCCCGGATGGTGCGAGATCCGAGGTCGGCGCAGATGGCGGAGCCGCCGACGCCCGCGAGCATGAGCGCGCACACCAGCGCCGCGGCCTGGCCCACCACGACGAACGCGACGATGGCGCCCGAATAGGCACCTGCGCCGAGTTGACCGGCCAGGGAGCCGACCGACACCGCGATCAGCACCCCGACGGGCAACATGAGGAGCAGGGACGGTCCGCTGCAGACCTTCGCGATGAACAGTGACTGGGTGAGGGTCTCTCCCACCGACAGTCGGCGCCGCGCCAGGACCCGCACGGTTGCCACGAGGGTTTCGAGTGAGAAGCCGACCAGCGCACCGACCTGAATCGCCACGTCGTGCACAGGCCCCTTGGCCTTCGGCAGCTCGAATGCCACTTTCCCACCCCCCTCGGTGCTGGTGCCATCGCTTCTCGGACCGAACGATTCGCCGAAGCCTCTTGCGTCCTGCTACCTTCGCCGCGCTGCGCCCTCCGCGCTGTGCCCTCCGCGCTCAGCCTTGCGCGACCGCAGGCAGGCCGTCCCGCAACTGTCCCTTGACGACCTTGCCGCTCGCGTTGCGTGGCAGCGCCTCGACTATCACCAGTTCCTTGGGGTGCTTGTACCGCGCGAGATGGTCGTTCAGGTATGGCTGCAACTCCTCGACGGTGAGATCGTCGTTGCCTGGCGCCAGCGCGACCACGGCAACGGGAACCTCGCCCCACTTGGAATCGGGACGCCCGATGACGGCGGCTTCGAGGATCTTCGGGTGCCCGAACAGGACGTTCTCGACCTCGGCGCAGTAGATGTTCTCACCGCCCGAGATGATCATGTCCTTCTTACGGTCGACGACGTACACGAAACCTTCGTCGTCGACGCGCACGAGGTCGCCGGAGTGGAACCAGCCGCCGTAGAACGCTTCCGAGGTGGCCGCCTCGTTGTTCCAGTACTCGCGCATCATGGTCGGGCCGCGGTACACGATCTCGCCGACCTGCCCCGGAGCGACGTCGTTCATCTCGTCGTCGACAACGCGGGCCTGGACCGTCGGAATGACCTTGCCGACCGAGCCGAGCTTGCGGATCGCGTCTTCCCCGTCGAGGACACACGTGATCGGCGACATCTCGGTCTGTCCGAACACCGCCACGTTCGAGGCATCCGGGAAGTTTTCCGCCATCGCCCGCAGGATCGTGTCGGAACTGGGTGCGGCACCCCAGGAGATGCTGCGCAGCTTCAACTTTCGCGGGTTCGCCTGTTGCGCGGCGCACACCGCCTGCCACTGCACCGGCACCAGGAACAAACTCGTGACCTGTTCCGCCTCGAGCACATCGAGCAGGGCGTTCGGATCGAACGCGCCGACCGGGTGGATGACGGTGGTCACGCCCAGCATCAGGTTCGGTGCCATCGCGCCGAGCGCGGCGATGTGGAACATCGGCGAGGCACAGAAACCGATGGAGTCGTCGGAGAACAGGTGGAACGCCCGAATGCAGGTGAGCGACTGCGCTTCCATGTTCGAGTGGGTCAGGACGGCACCCTTGGGCCGGCCGGTGGTGCCCGACGTGTACATGATGAGAGACGGGGTGTCGTTGGGGATGTCGACGAGGGAACGCGGCTCGCCGTTCTCCGAGATCAGGTCCTCGTAGGCGAGGGAGTCGCCTTCGGGATCGACGCCGACGACGATGGAAAGGTCGAGTCCCTCGGACCGGGCTCGGGCTGCAGCGGCCAGCGGAACGAGCGGGCCTTCCGCGACGATGGCCTTGGAACCGGAATCGGCCACCAGGAAGGCGACCTCGGGGGCTGTGAGCCGGAAGTTCACCGGCACGGCGATGGCACCGACGGCGTTGGCAGCGAGCACGATCTCGAGGTACTCGGGTCGATTGAGCATCAGGATGATGACGCGGTCGCCGAAGCCGATTCCGCGGCGAGACAGGGCGTCAGCGAGCTTTTCGACCCGCTCGTGCAACTGCATCCAGGTGATCGATTCGCCGGCGAACCGAAGTGCGACGCGGTCGGGGATCATCTGCGCGTGCCGGGCGAGCTGATTGTTCCAGTTGTTGCGGCGGTAGCGCTGCGATTCCGAGATGGCGGAGGGGGCGACCATCGGTGATCCTCTCGTGACGGGGCAAGGATGCGAACACGGCCCGACGCCGCGCGCTGATGTGAGGCACATTACAGGTTGCCGACCGATTGGGCCAGACATTTGTTAACGAGGATTCTTCGACGCGACAGCCCCGCGTATGCGGCGGGGCAGTTCCGTCCAACGGACGGAATGCGGCACCGAAATCACGTCCTAGCACGCTTTTCTCTCGACCCGAAAGCAACTCGCGTACCGAGGCCTTCCTGTGCCACGACGTCGGAAGTGCACGCTGCCTGCTACAAGAATCGCGGTGGCCGTTTCTGCAGCATCGCGGTGGCGCCCTCCACGAAATCGGGCGAGCCGAGCAACTCGACCTGCCCGGACTTCTCGAGATCCAGCGCGGCGTCGAGCGCGGCGAGGGTCGCGGCATTGAGCGACTGCTTGGTCAGTGCGAGGGCGCGGCGAGGTCCCTGGGCGGTGCGTGCCGCGACGGCATCGACGTGCGCGGCGAGTTCCGCATCCGGAAGCGTGCGGGCGACGAGACCGAACCGATCCGCATCGTCGGCCGAGACACGTTCGCCGAGCAGCGCCATCTCCGCGGCCCGCGCACGCCCGATCGCGGCCGGCACCAGCAGGCTCGCTCCACCGTCCGGCATGAGGCCGATGTTGACGAATGCGAGCAGGAAGTAGGCGCTCTCCGCGGCGTAGGTGAAATCTGCGGCGATCGCAATCGACACGCCGACACCCGCGGCCGGCCCGTTGACCGCCGCGATGACGGGCACCGGCACGCTCACGATCGCACGGATCAGGTTGTTCGCGACGTCCATCACCTCGCCGGGATCGACGGGATTCTGCGCGGCGGACGTGAGATCCGCTCCGGTGCAGAATGCCGATCCCTCACCGGTGAGGACGATGGTGCGTACGCGTTCGTCGTGTCCGGCGGCGGTGACCGCGTCACTCAACGCGCGCAAGGTGGGCAGATCGATCGCATTCATCCGCTTCGGGCGGGCGATGGTCAGCCGCAGGATGCCGTCACAGAGCTCCGACCGCAACCCTTCGACTTCGGCGCTGTTCATGCGCGAACCCCCGCACCGGCTCCGACGAACCCGCTCAGGCGATCCGTGATGATCGATTCGGCCTCGGTCACCATGCGGTCGACCAATTCGGCGACGGTCGGGATGTCGTGGATGAGCCCCTGGCTCTGACCGGTCGACCAGATACCGGCGTCGAGGTCGCCGTCCTCGAATACCTTGCGACCCCGTGCCCCGGCGACCAGATGCGCGATGTCGGAGAATTCGGCGCCACGCGACTCGATCTCGACCACCTCTTCGCTCACGGCGTTCGCGGCGACGCGGGCGGTGTTGCGGAGGGTGCGGAAGATCAGCTCGGTGTCGCGTTCGGTGTTCGCCACGATCTGCGCCTTGACCGATTGGGCCACCGGGGATTCGACGGTGCACATGAATCGGGTTCCCATGTTCACGGCGTCGGCCCCGAGCGCGAGAGCCGCGACGAGTCCGCGGGCGTCGGCGATGCCACCGGACGCGATCACGGGTATGTCGAGCACCCGGGTGGCAGCCGGAATGAGGACGAGGCCGGCGACGTCGTCTTCCCCGGGGTGTCCCGCACACTCGAATCCGTCGATGCTCACCGCGTCGACACCGATCCGCTCCGCCTTGACGGCGTGGCGCACGCTCGTGCACTTGTGGATCACCTTGATACCGGCGTCCTTGAAATGCGGCAGGTGGTCGACGGGATTGGCTCCCGCCGTCTCCACGATCTCGATACCCGAATCGATAACGGCCTGCCGGTATTCGGCGTACGGCGGCGGGTCGATCGACGGAAGAATGGTGAGATTGACCCCGAACGGCTTGTCGGTGAGTTCACGGGTGCGGGCGATCTCGCGCACGAGATCCTCCGGGGTCGGCTGGGTCAGTGCGGTGATGAAGCCCAGCGCGCCGGCCTCGGCGACCGCCGCGACGAGTTCGGCGCGGCCGACCCACATCATGCCGCCCTGGACGATGGGATGCTCGACACCGAAAATCTCGGTGAATCGGGTTCTCACGGGTCCTCCTCGGATCCATTCGGATGTGCCGGAGGCCGGCACCTTCCCCTGGGCGACATGCCCGACGATTCTGAAGAATTGTCGTTAACTTTGAGGTGTCGCCACTCGTTTGTCAATACGTTCTGTACTGCAGTTTTCAGGTCAATACTCGATATTGGCCGTTCACTTCACGGGGCCACGGCTGTTACCTTTAGAGTGAGTGAACCTCCCGCGGCACAGTCGCGGACCCCCATGTATCGACAAGGAGTTCCGGTGGCCGAACCCGCGCAGGTCGATGCGCGCACGCGTACAGGCGCCGGCACGCCGCCCTCCACGGTGCGCCGCCGACCGAAGAATCGGAAGGCGCAGATCGCAGCTGTCGCGGCCGAGGCGTTCAGCGAGCGCGGCTATCACGGCGTGAGCGTCGACGAGATCGCAACCGCCGTAGGCATTTCCGGTCCTGCCCTGTATCGGCACTTCCCGAACAAGTACGCACTGTTCCGGCATGCGGTCAACGAACTGACCGACGCCCTCGAGTCCGCGCTCGCCGATCTCGATGCGGGGTCGGGCGAGGACCCGGACGACGAGCTCGACCGCCGACTGCTTGCTGTCATCCGCACCACCATCGAGAACCGTCGCACCGGCGGCCTGTACCGCTGGGAACGGCGCTACCTGTCCGGTGAAGATCGCGCGCAGATCCGCGAGAAGATGGCCGCCATCAACCGGCGGCTCGGCCATAGCATCGCCCGCTTGCGCCCCGACCTCACCGACGCCGACTACGTTCTGCTCGGCACCGCGGTGCTCAGCATCATCGGATCCATCACGACCCACCGTGCGCCGCTGTCGAACCGCCGGCTTCAGCAACTCCTGCTCGGAGCGTCCCGCGCGGTGGTCGCCGTCCCGCTCGCGCCGGCCGAGCACGAGCACGAGCCGACTCCGCGCGCACAGGGACTCGCGGTGTCGAACAAGCGGGAGGTACTGCTGCACGAGGCGGTGCTGCTGTTCGACGCGCGCGGTTATCACGAGGTCAGCATCGAGGAGATCGGCGCGGCCTCCGGGATCAACGCGTCCGGCGTCTACCGCCATTTCCCCAGCAAGGCAGAGTTGCTCGCGGCGGCATTTCACCGAGCTGCCGACCGCCTTGCCATGATCGTCGGCACCGCACTGTCCGAATCCTCCACGCCCGCCGAGGCGGTCGACGCCCTCACCGACGTATACGTCCGGGTGGCATTCGAACACAGCGAACTGATGTCGGTGTACTTCGCGGAGATCGGCAACCTGCCTGCTCACCATCGCAGCGACCTCCGCAATATCCAGCGCCTCAACATCGAGGACTGGGCAGGTCTCGTGGGCGAACTGCGTACCGAACTCTCACCTGTCGAATGCCGCTTCCTGGTGCATGCCGCGCTGAACCTCGTACTCGACGTCGGGAATGTAATGCATTTCCGCGCCACCGAATCCAACCGGCTTCGCGTCCGGCAGATGATGCGTGCAGTCCTACTCGGCACCGCGGTGTGACACAGCCGTGTCCCCCCGGCGACCATGACATCCGGCGCAAAACTCACCTTCGACAACCCCTGGGAGAAGACATGGATGCGGTTCGGGAAGTCGCCGAACTACGGGCGCGCACCGGCAGGATCGATCCACGCGAACTCGACGCGCTGTGGAAGCGTCTCGAGCCTGCGCGAATCGCGGATCTCACCGGTTACCGTTGGCGCGGATTCAGTTTCGACACCGGTAATCGCACCCACCGCCTACTCGGGCAGGCCCGTTGGTACGGAAAGTCGTTCGTCTCGCCCCTCGAGGTACATCCGCTGGTGTGTTACGACGAGAACGGTGAGTTGTTCTCCGACAAGCAGACCGGCCGCGGTGAGGCGAGCCTCTGGGAGGTCGGGTTCCGCGGCGAAGTGACTGCGACGATGGTGTACGACGGCATGGCCGTGTTCGACCATTTCAAGAAGGTCGACGACAACACGGTGATCGGCGTGATGAACGGCAAGGGCAAGCTCGTGTTCGACGACGGTGAGCACTACTGGTTCGGCCTCGAACGCGACGTCGCGCTCTGACCTCTCGGCATACCCCCATCAGGATTCGACCCCCCGGCGTCAGATGATGCGGCGTCGGGAGGCCATGCGGCGGCGCATGTCGCGCAGGTAGAAGGTGGCCGACAGCTGACGCACCCCGCGGGGAATCTTGCGGTACACGGGGGGAAAGATCCTCCAGAACAGGTCGAACCGACGCTGATCGCGCGGGCTCCACGGCAGCGCGAACTCCTCGCGGATCCGCGGGGGCAGCAGCCCGATCGTCATGAAGCGCTGCAACGGCATCATCAGCCGCACCGGCAGTGGGGAGTCGCCGCCGGAGAGCAGGTTCCTCGTGAACGCGCGTACCTTCTCGTCGACCTCGACGGTCGCGATGATGTCGTCCCAGTATGCGTCGAACTCTGCCCGGCTCCTGGGCCACATGTCTTCCTTGACCTGCAACGCCGTTCCGTAGACCGCCGACCGGCGGTAGATTCGCTCGGCATCGGTGTCGGAGAGTGCGCCGAAGATTCGCTCGTACATGGTCACCCCGTTGCGGTACAGCGTTGCCGCGACCCACAATTGGAGTTCGGGATCGAACGCGTTGTAGGTCTCCGCCCGCACCGGGACGTGCGCTTTGTTGACCAGCCGCACGATCTCCTTCCGCTCCGCGGAGGTCCCGAGGGTGACGGCGTAGACGTACGTCATGGTGGTGCGCAGCCGGTCGAGCGGACGCTGCAAAGTGGTGCTGTGGTCGGCGACGCCGTGCCCTACCCCCGGGAGCGCGAGCTGAAGCAGCACGGTCGAGCCCGCGCCGAGCAGCAGCATTGCTTCCCCTACGAAGTCGGCGAGATCGACGGATCCTTCCGGAACGGGTGCGCGTTCCGCGATCGGAACGGTGTGGGGAGCACGTGCGTCGATCCGGGTCACCATGGAGGCCTCCTCGTGACGAAAAGTCGGATGCAGCCTTGCCGTTCGAATTGTGCACACCCGTATTCAGATAGGCAAGGGCGCGGTTGCCGGTGGAGGTGTGCCCTAGTCCGACACCTCCCCTGCCTGCAGTTTCTCCCGGTGCGCGAGCAGGCGTGCCGCGGCGTCGTCGAACTGCAGCAGCGTCTGGCTGATCACCTCGTTGTGATCCCGGGCCCGCAGCGCAGCGATCAACCGGTCGTGGGATTCGACGGCGAGCACACACCAACTCGAATCCCGCGCGTACAGGCGATACGGGATGGTGCGTGCGGCCGTATTGAGAAACCATGCGAGTTTGGGACTGCCGGCGATGCGATTGAGCTCGCGGTGGAATTCGAACTCGGCCTCGGCTATCCGCTCGACGTCGGGCATCACCCCTTCCCGGAGGGTGACCAACTCGCGCAGCGCGTGGTTGCAGGCCGTCAACCGGTCGAGGTCGTCGTCGTCGGCCCGGTCCACAGCGCGAAGCGCGAGTTCGACGGCGATCTGGCCCTGCAGCCAGAAGATGTCGTCGACGTCGGTCGAGGTCATCGGCGCCACGCGGTAGCCACGGTTGGGCGCCGATTCGACCATGCCCTCGCCGCGTAACGTCAACAGCGCTTCACGAACCGGGGTGACACTGACCCCCAATTCGGCTGCGGTCTCGTCGAGCCGGACGAAATCGCCCGGCCGGAGGGCACCGGCCATGATCATCCCGCGAAGGTGATCCGCGACTTCGTCCGAGAGCTGCGGCCGTCGGCGCATCCTCGACGTTCCGGCTCCTCCGCCGCGCGCCTCCTTTACCGGCCCGGGGGTATGTATCGGTGCTGCCATCTCGTCTCCTGACCGTCCTCGCCATTACCGCCTCAGGGGCTTGTCCAGTCGGTACGAGGAGCCTAATGTGAGGTCCACTACAGCTATCACATCAAATATATGTGATGTGGTCCGTCAGGAAGCGTCGAAAATGACCCAGAATCTCAGCACGTCGGAGACCACGGACGCCGCCGGCGACCAGTCCTCCCCCACCTTCGCCAGCCTCGACCCACGCAGCGGGGACGTGATCGCCGAGTACCCGGTCGACGGACCCGCCGCGGTCGAGGAGGCCGTCGACCGCGCCCGGATCGCCGCGCGCTGGTGGGAGGCGCAGGGCTTCCGTGGTCGCCGCGAATGGCTGCTCGAATTCAAGAAGGCGATCGCCTCCGATGCCGCCTCGCTCGCGAATGTCGTATCCCGCGAAACCGGCAAGCCGTACGGCGATGCGTTCCTCGAGGTGATGCTCGCCGTCGAACACCTCAACTGGGCTGCGCACAACGCCAAGAAGGTGCTGAAACCGCGCAAGGTGCCGTCGGGGCTCGCCAGTTTCAACCAGGCCGCGACACTCGAGTACAAGCCGCTCGGCGTCGTCGGTGCCATCGGTCCGTGGAACTACCCGGTCTACACGCCCATGGGTTCGATCGCGTACGCCCTGGCCGCGGGGAACGCCGTCGTCTTCAAACCCAGCGAGCTCACCCCCGGCGTCGGAAAGTGGCTCGAGGGCAAGTGGAACTCGATCGCTCCCAGCCAGCCGGTCTTCCAGGTGATCACCGGCCTCGGCGAAACCGGCTCCGCGCTGGTCCGCGCGGGTGTCGACAAGGTTGCCTTCACCGGTTCCGGCCCGACGGCACGCAAGGTCATGGCAGCGTGCGCGGAAACACTGACCCCCCTCGTCGCCGAGTGCGGCGGTAAGGACGCGATGATCGTCGCGGCCGACGCCGACATCGACAAGGCCGTCGAGTTCGCGGCGTTCGGCGCCTTCGGCAATGCCGGGCAGACGTGCGCGGGTGTCGAACGCATCTATGTCGTCGAACCCGTCTACAAGCAGTTCCTCGACAAGCTCGCCGCCACCGTCACGCGCGCTCGGCCCGGGGGCGACAAGGATTCGACCTACGGCCCGATGACGCTGCCCCGCCAGATCGACATCGTCCGCAGCCACGTCGAGGACGCTCTGGCCAACGGTGGCAGAGCCGTGCTCGGCGGTCTCGAATCCGTACACGATCGGATCGTCGAACCCGTCATTCTCACCGACGTGCCCGAAACCTCCAGCGCGGTGTGCGAGGAGACCTTCGGGCCCACGGTCGTGGTCAACAAGGTCCGCGACCTCGACGAAGCCGTCGAACACGCCAACGGCACCAATTACGGTCTGGGCGCATCGATCTTCATCGGCGACAAGGCGAAGGGCCGTGAGCTCGCCGAGCGCTTGCGCAACGGCATGGTGTCGGTCAACTCGGTGCTCGGCTTCGCCGGCATCCCGTCGCTTCCGTTCGGTGGCATCGGCGAGTCCGGATTCGGCCGGATCCACGGCGCCGACGGGCTCCGCGAATTCAGCCGGTCCAAGTCCGTCACCGTCGAGAAGTTCAGCTCTCCGCTCAAGCTGATGAGCCTCGAACGTCCGGCACGGGATCTGAAGATCTCCGCGCTCATGCTCGAGCTCATGCACGGAAGGTGACCGGATGACGACCACGCCCCCGCGCAGCCGAAGCCGCAAACCGGCCGTCGTCGCGTCGCCGGAAGCGAAAACCGAGAAGGCGAGCACCTTTCCACCACCGAACCGGGATCCGCGAGCGAAGCTCGGGCGCAACGGCTGGGTGGAGGTCATCGAGACACTCGACCCGGTCACCCGGCACCAGGACATCGTCCGGATCACCGCCGGCTACGAATTCCCGTGGGACTACCAGCGCTCACTCGAGTTCGCGCTGTTCCGCACGTACTGCGTGCCGACCATTTCCGAGTTGCTCGCACGCACCGGGGAATTCGAACATCGACCCCAGAAGCGCTACGACGACACGGCACTGCTCATGGCGGAGTTGATCGAGCACGGCTACGACGCCGAGCGCGGGCGGGAGTCGCTGCGCAACATCAACCGCATGCACGGTAAGTACTCGATCGACAACGACGACATGCTCTATGTGCTGTCGACGTTCGTGTACGACCCGCTCGATTGGATCGACAAGTACGGGTGGCGTCGCCTGCATCCGAACGAGCGGCTCGCGTCGTACTACTTCTACCGGCAGGTCGGCATCCGGATGGGGATCAAGGACATCCCGGAGACGTTCCAGGATTTTCACCGGTTCAAGCTCGAGTACGAGCGCACCCACTTCGTCTACAGCGACGACAATCACCGCATCGGCACGTACACGCTCAACCTCTTCAAGTCGTGGTACCCGGCGTCTCTGGGCCCTGCTGTCGAGAAGGTCGTGTACTCGCTGATCGACGACCGGATGGCCTCCGCGTTCGGGTTCCCGAAGGGTTCGGCGCGCATGCGCGCGATCGCCGAATCCGCTCTCCGGGCGCGTTCCGCGCTGGTACGGCGCCTGCCGAAGCGCAGGATCTCGGTGGCGTCGGGGAATGCGAAGAACCGGACCTATCCGGGCTACCCGCTGGGGTACCGACCGAAGGACCTCGGCGTGTGAAGCACCGGCCTGGGGGACAGGAGACCGGCCCCGTCTGCTCGGCCTACACGGCCGAGGGGCGGGGCCGGCGCTTGTGCGCAGACGGCAGTGCGAATGCGGCGGCGAAGACGATCACGGCACAGGCCGCGCACACCACGTAGGCGATGACGAAGCCGCCGACGCCGATACCACCTGCGAGCGTATGCGCGGCGAGCACGGAGGCGACCACCGCGGAACACATGGTGCTTCCGACCGTCCGCAACAGCACGTTGACGCCGTTGGCGGCCGCGTTCTGCGACAGCGGTACCGCACCGAGAAGCAGCACGGGCAGCGTGCAGTACACGAAGGACGTGCCGATCGCGGCGACGAAGATCGCTGTCACCACGACGCCGAGCGGCTTGTCCGGTACCGCGTGCACGCTGTAGCCGGCGACCAGGAACAGCGCGCCGAGCATGATCGTGGCCTTCGGCCCGAATCGTTCGGAGATGCGCGAGGCGACGATCGCGAAGATCATCATGGCGATGCTCGCAGGGAGCTGACACAGCGCGGCCTGCAGGATTGTCAGGTCGTATCCGGCACCGCGGTCCGACGATGCCTGAAGCAACTGAGTGGTGATGAGGGTGTTGCCGTAGAACGCGAACCCGACGAGCAGTGCGGACAGGTGCGGCATGAGCACCGCGCGCTGCGCCGACACCCGTAGGTCGACGAGGGGGTTGCGGTTGCGCAGCTGCTGAAGGCCCCAGGTCGCGAAGAAGACGGCGGACGCGACGAACATCGACAGGATCGCGGGGCTACCCCACCCCCACGTACTTCCCTGGGTGATGGGAACCAGCAGGCAGATCAGAGCCGCCGACAATCCCGCGGCACCGACGGTGTCGAAACGACCGCCGGTCCGCGAACGCGATTCGGGCACCACCATCCACGCTGCGATGCCCACGCCGGTCCCGATCGCCGTCGTCACCCAGAAGAGCAGATGCCAATCGGCGAACTGGACTATCGCCGCGGCGAACGGAATACCGATGGCGGTGCCGATCCCGAGAGTGGAGCTGAGGACCGCGATGGATCGGTCGACGCGGTCGCGGGGCAACACTTCGCGCAGGATCGCCATGCCGATCGGCAACACGGCCGCGCCCGCTCCTTGCAGGCCACGGGCAGCGATCAGCAGTCCGATGTTCGAGGTCAGTGCGCACACCACCGAGCCGAGCGTCATCAGGGAAAACGCGATGAGCAGCATCCGCTTCTTGCCGATCATGTCGGCCAGACGCCCGAAGATCGGCGTCATCACGGCACCGACCAGCAGTGTGGAGGTCACGAGCCACGACACCGCGGTGGGACCGGCGCCGGTGAAGCCGGGCATGCTCGGCAGCAGCGGAACCATGACCGTCTGCATGATCGCCTGGAAGATCGCCCCGACCGCCAGCACAGGGAAAACGAAGCGGCTACCGGGCTTGCGGGCCGCGCGACTCGGCTTCGGGGTCGACCGCAGCACGGGGCGCTGCAGTTTGGGGACATGCAGCCGGAGGGGGAGTGACACGGTCACGGTCCCTCCTCCAGATAGGTAAATGGCTGTTCACCACAATAGGTGAACAGCCATTTACCACACAACCCGGGCGACGAGTTTTCTCAACCCATCTCAGGAATCCAGAAGTTTCTGCACGAGCGGCGCATACTTCGCCACCACCTCGTCCACCGACCCGGCCGCGTGCTCCTGCATCATTCGGCGCCGCATGAACGCCAGCCCCATGAGCATCGATAACACGAGTTCGGCGCGCATCCGCGCGTCCGGACCCGACAGCCGCTCGGCGAGCGCGCCGATCATCTGCGTCGAGTAGTTCTCACGAAGCTTGCGGTTGTTCTCCTCGCTCGCTCCGCTCATGAAGAGGATGTTCATCGACAGCGGCTTGTAGGGGACGAGTGGACGCGCGAACATCGCCACCATCCGCTCCCCCAGCGTTTCGAGCGGACCCTCCAACAACAACAGAGCGGAAGCCTTGAAATCGACCAGCTCGTCGTACAGCTGCTCCTTCGATCCGAAGTACTTGATGATCAGCGGCGCGCTGACCCCCGCATCCTCCGCGATGTCCTTGAGGGTGATCTCCCGATACGGACGCGTCGCGAACGCCAACCCCGCCGCATCCAGGATCAGATGCCGAGTCTCCTCGGACGTGCGCCGACGCTTCTCCGGTTCCTCTGTCACCGCCCTGCCTGTCACCACTCCCCCTCGCCGCGTCCCGTCACATCGCCCGCCGTCCCGACAGCGCCCGGCCCAATGTCAGTTCGTCCGCGAACTCGAGGTCGCCGCCCATCGGCAACCCCGATGCCAGGCGCGTCACCGACAGCCCCGGGAAATCGCGCAACATCCGCACCAGGTAGGTCGCGGTCGCCTCCCCCTCGGTGTTCGGGTCGGTCGCGATGATGACCTCGGAGACGTCGACACCGTCCTCCTGATTGCCGATCCGGGTGAGCAGCTCACGGATACGCAGCTGATCCGGGCCGACACCGTTGAGCGGATCGAGTGCGCCGCCGAGTACGTGGTACCGGCCCCGGAACTCGCGGGTGCGCTCGATGGCCTGCACATCCTTGGGCTCCTCGACGACACAGATCTGTGTCCGGTCGCGGCGCGCATCCGCGCAGATCCGGCACCGTTCGTGATCGGACACCGTTCCGCACACCTCACAGAACCGCACCCCGTCGCGCACCTTCTGCAGCGCCGCCTGAAGACGGTCGATCTCCGGCGGTTCCACCGACAGCAGGTGGAACGCGATGCGCTGCGCGCTCTTCGGGCCGACGCCGGGCAGCTTGCCCAGTTCGTCGATCAGATCCTGAACCGGTCCCTCGTACACGGACGCCTCTAGAAGCCGGGCAGGCCGGGAATGCCACCGCCGAGGCCCCCGGCAAGCGGTCCGAGCTTGTCGGCCGCGATTTCCTGTGCCTGCGCCGACGCATCGGCGATCGCGCCGACCACAAGGTCCTGCAGGGTCTCGACATCGTCGGGATCGACGACCTTCGGATCGATGTGCACGGCGACGACCTCGCCCGTGCCCTTCACCGTCGCAGTGACCAGCCCACCGCCGGCCTGGCCGGTGACCTCCGTCTGCGCCATCTCGTTCTGCGCAGCCATCAACTGCTGCTGCATCTGCTGCGCCTGGGCCATGAGTTGTTGCATGTCGGGCATTCCACCGGGTTGCACGGACAGTCCTTTCCGAAAAGTTGTCTACGAGGGTAGTCGCACGCCGGTTCCGGCGGCACGACCTGCGATCATTCCAGTTCGCGCTTCAGGTTCTCCAGCACCTGCTGCTGGATCTTGCGCAGACCGAGAGGCGCGAACGTCTTCTCGAAGAACCCACCGATACCGCCGGCACCTTTCCATTGGGTGAGCACCACTACCGTCGAACCGGTTCCGTGCGGCACCACACTCCATGTGGTGACGAGCGACGAATTGGCGTCGGTCTCGGTGATTGTGCTTCCCGACACCGACACCGTGGCCTGCACATCGCGCTGCCGCTTCTCGGTGGCCTGCAGAATCCAATGCACCACCGTGCCGTCACCCCGGCCGCCCGAGATCACGCGGTAGTCGCGGTAATGCTCGGAAAGGATGCGCGGCCGCACCGTCTCGTAGTCGGCGAGCGCCGCGGTCACCTTGTCCGGTGCCGCAGCCAACTGGATCGAACTGCTTGCGCTTACCTGTGCCACGTCTGTCTCCTCTGGGATGTTGTTGTGGTCCGGCGTTTCTGCCGCCGCCCATACTGCCCGTAAGTAACAGGACGGCCGGCGCTCGCAGGTCTATGGTGGTCTCACCACTGATGCGATGCTGCAGGGGAGTCGTATGCTGAGAATGCCACGTGTCACGGTCCCGCTCGGGCCCTCGGGGCACCGCTCGGGAGTCGAGCGTCTGCTGAGCTCCTACCGAAACATCCCGGCGGACGCGCCAGTGCGCCTGGCCAAGAAGACATCCAACCTTTTCCGTGCCCGAGCCGCCATCGCGGCACCCGGGCTCGATGTTTCCGGGCTGGGCGGCGTCATCAGCGTCGATCCGAAAGCCCGCACCGCCGACGTCTCGGGCATGTGCACCTATGAAGATCTCGTCGACGCCACGCTACCGCACGGGCTCGCACCGCTGGTGGTGCCGCAACTCAAAACCATCACCCTCGGCGGGGCCGTGACCGGCCTCGGCATCGAATCCACCTCTTTCCGCAACGGACTGCCCCACGAATCCGTGCTCGAGATGGACATCCTCACCGGTTCGGGCGAGATCGTCACCGTCACTCCCCACGGCGAGCACGCCGACCTCTTCCGCGGTTTCCCCAATTCGTACGGTTCCCTCGGCTACGCGACGCGCCTGCGGATCGAGCTCGAACCCGTGAAGCGGTTCGTCGCGCTCCGTCATCTGCGGTTCGATTCGCTCGGTGACATGCAGGCCGCCCTCGACCGCATCACCGCCGAGCGTGTCCACGCCGGAATCGCAGTCGACTACATCGACGGTGTCGTGTTCTCCGCGGACGAAAGCTACCTCACCCTCGGCACCGGCACCGACGAACCCGGGCCCGTGAGCGACTACACCGGCGCCGAGATCTACTACCGGTCGATCCGGCACGCGTCCGTCAACCATCCCAAGACCGACCGGCTCACCATCCGCGATTATCTGTGGCGATGGGACACCGACTGGTTCTGGTGCTCGCGGGCTTTCGGCGCGCAGAACCCCACGGTGCGCCGCATCTGGCCGAAAAAGTTGTTGCGCAGCAGCTTCTACTGGAAGCTCATCGCCCTCGACCACAAATACTCGGTGGCCGATCGCATCGAGGCACGCAAAGGCAACCCGCCGCGCGAGCGCGTCGTCCAGGACGTCGAGGTGCCCATCGAACGCACCGAGGAGTTCCTCCGGTGGTTCCTCGCAGAAATCCCGATCGAGCCCATCTGGCTGTGCCCGCTGCGGTTGCGCGAAAGCAGCGCCTCGCTCGATGCACAACGCCCCTGGCCGCTGTATCCGCTCGAACCGAAACGCACCTACGTCAACGTCGGGTTCTGGTCGTCGGTTCCGGCCGTCCCCGGCGAAATCGAAGGCGCCGCAAACCGTCTCATCGAGCACAAGGTCGCCGAACTCGACGGTCACAAGTCGCTGTATTCGGATTCGTACTACACCCGCGACGAGTTCGAACGACTGTATTACAGCGGTGGCGAATACACCGCACTCAAACAAAAATACGACCCCCGGTCCCGCTTGCTGGACCTCTTCTCGAAGGCGGTGCAACGAAAGTGACCACGTTCAAGCCCGACCCCTCCACAGTCACACGATCGACCGACGACAAGCTGCCTCTTGCAAACATTGTCGAGATCGTCACGGGCGGCGCCATGCCGTTGCGGTTCACGGCGTACGACGGTTCGGCCGCGGGTCCCCACGATTCACCGTACGGCCTCCACCTCGCCTCCCCCACGGGCGCGACGTACATCGCGACCGCACCGGGCGACCTGGGCATGGCCCGCGCGTACGTCTCCGGCGACCTCGAACCCAAGGGCGTGCATCCCGGCAACCCCTACCCCTTGCTCGAGGCGCTCGGCGACCTGCACTTCGAGCGTCCACCGGCCCGCGTCCTCGCGCACATCGCCCGGTCGCTCGGCACCGAACTGCTCCGGCCGATTGCGCCGCCACCCCAGGAGCACCTGCCCCGGTGGCGGCGTATCGCCGAAGGCCTGCGGCACTCGAAGAATCGCGACGCCGAGGTCATCCACCACCATTACGACGTGTCCAACACGTTCTACGAGCACGTGCTCGGTCCGTCGATGACCTACACCTGCGCACTGTTCGATTCGGAGAGCCAGAGTCTCGAGGACGCGCAGGAGAACAAGTACCGACTGATCTTCGAGAAGCTGCGGCTGCAACCCGGCGACCGGCTCCTCGACATCGGTTGTGGCTGGGGCGCAATGGTGCGCTTCGCCGCGCGTCGCGGCGTGAAGGTACTCGGCGTGACACTGTCGCGCGAGCAGGCGGAGTGGGCGCAGAAGGCCATCGCCGAGGAAGGACTCGGTGACCTCGCCGAGGTGCGGCACTCCGACTACCGCGACGTCACCGAAACCGGATTCGACGCGATCTCGTCGATCGGACTCACCGAGCACGTCGGCGTCGGAAACTATCCGGCATACTTCCGGTTCCTGCACGACAAGTTGCGGGTGGGCGGTCTGCTCCTCAACCACTGCATCACCCGCCCGCACAACCGCGGTCGCGTGAAGGCCGGCGGCTTCATCGACCGGTACATCTTCCCCGACGGCGAGCTCACCGGCTCGGGCCGCATCATCACCGAGGCCCAGAACGTCGGGTTCGAGGTGGTGCACGAGGAGAATCTCCGTCAGCACTACGCGTACACGCTGCGCGACTGGTGCGTGAATCTCGAAAAGAACTGGGACGCTTGCGTCGCCGAGGTCGGCGAGGGCACAGCGCGGGTGTGGGGCCTGTACATGGCCGGATCCCGGCTCGGCTTCGAACGCAACATCGTGCAGTTGCACCACGTACTCGGCGTCAAACTCGGGCAGGACCAGAAGCCGCAGGTCCCCCTCCGCCCCTGGTGGGTCGCGTAGGCGGCTCCGCCGCCCGTGCGCGGTTCCGGGAGCGGTCGCTACCGG
>NZ_JAUZMZ010000050.1:0-30522 GCF_036327435.1 Rhodococcus chondri
TGCTCACCGTGGTCGGGATCGCCGCGATGCTGTGGGTGGGCGGCCACATCCTGCTCGTCAACGTCGGCGAGGCAGGATTCCACTGGCCCGCCGATCGCCTCCACGATCTCGAGCACTGGTTCGGCGAGCTCGTACAGGGTGGCTTCAGCGGCGTGCTGTCCTGGACGGCAGGGACCGTGGCGTCCGCACTCGTCGGGCTCGTCCTCGGCGCTCTCGTCGTGCTGATCATGCACCTGATTCCGAAGCGGAAGAAAAGCCACTCGGCGCACTGACGGCGTCAGAGAATGTCACGGCGGCGAAACCCGGTGAAACCGACGACGACAAGAACAAGGGTGATTGCACCGAGCCACATGACGCTGCTCCAGTGCGTCCCGGGTTCGGTCACGTTCGGTGTGTGGTGCAGGGGGCTGATGCTCAGCGCCCATTCGGGCAGTTTGAACGTCGGGCCGAGAATGGTCAGCCCGAAGGTTGCCACGACCGCGAGCCACGCCAGCCGGCGAATACGTGGCATGGCACCGACGACCGCGAGGGCAAGGGCGACGAGGGCCCACGTCGCGGCGATCGTCGCCACCGACTGCAACACCACATCGGTCATCGCGATGCCGTCGTCTTTCGCGTCGGCCACGACTCCCAATGCGAGCCCCGCTAGGACGAGTCCGAGAGCGGGTGCCGACAGCGCCATGACGACATTGCTGGCGAAGTAGGTAGGCCGCCGCAGCGTGGTGGCGAGCAAAGGCTCGACGCGATGGTCGGTTTCCTCCGAGTACATGCGCAGGGCGATCTGAACGCCCGCGACCGCGGCGACGATCGCGACAATCTGTAGGACCGTGACAATGAACGCGAATGCCAGATCGGAGGATTCGGTGCCCGTGGAAGCGAGGATCGCGGCCAGAGCCGGGTTGCCGGCCACGATGTCGCCCATCGAGCTTGCGAGGTTGCCGAACAATGGCGCGATGCCGGATGGAACTATCAGGGATTCGGACGCCCGTAAGCGGTGGAGACCGTGCCCTCGGCGAGAGGGCTCGGCCTCTGTACGGATCGTCCCCCGCGGGAACTCCACCTGTCGGACGGAGTCTGCCGAGTAGCACGAGAGGGCACCGCGACGACAGCATCGTCATGTCGAGGTTCACGTTCGTACACGGCAAGTGGTCAGCCGCGCGCCATATCCACAAACCGCGACAGATGTAGTTGGTGCGCAACGGTAATCGTGGCCGTCGGACCGTTACGGTGCTTACCGACGATGAGGTCGGCCTCACCGCCGCGCGGGTCGTCGCGTTCGAATGCGTCGGGGCGGTGAAGCAGGATCACCATATCCGCATCCTGCTCGAGCGATCCGGATTCGCGCAAATCGGACACCTGCGGCTTCTTGTCGGTACGCTGTTCGGGACCGCGGTTGAGCTGACAGATCGCGATGACGGGAACTTCGAGTTCCTTCGCGAGAAGCTTGAGGCTACGCGAGAATTCGGAGACCTCCTGCTGCCGCGACTCGACCTTCTTGCCGGACGACATGAGCTGCAGGTAGTCGATGACGATCAGACGAATGTCGTGTTTCTGCTTGAGCCGCCGTGCTTTTGCGCGGATCTCCATCATCGTCAGGTTCGGCGAGTCGTCGATGAACAGCGGTGCCTCGCTGATTTCACTCATGCGACGTGCGAGGCGGGTCCAGTCGTCGTCGGTCATGCGACCGGAGCGCATGTCGCCGAGCTTGATCTTCGCCTCGGCAGAGAGCAGTCGCATGACGATCTCGGTCTTGCCCATCTCGAGGGAGAAGATGACGGAGGCCATGCCGTGCTTGATGGAGCACGAGCGCATGAAGTCCATGCCGAGCGTGGAGTTGTGGGTGGGCACCATCGAGCGACCCGCCAGATACATGTGGTCGCCGTCGACCTCGACACAGCGCACAGGCACCGATTCGATTGCCCGGACACGCACGACAGTTCGTACCTGCTCGATCGCAGATCGGTTTTCCTTGTGGCGCAATGCCTTACTTGGGAGAACAAAGACGTCGTCGTCGGTCGCGAAGGAAACCTCGGCGGCGTCGTGCGCATGGATGTAGCCGAGGCCCGCGACCAGATCGGCGAGGCCCCGCAGCAGACGACGGGAGTCGGAAGCGAAGCGGACGGTGCCGTCGTCGTCGATACATCCACCCGCGTCCAGGAGACCTGCGAGCAGCTCGCGGCGCTGCGGCTCCGATGCACGCAGGTATTCGTCGGGGATGTGGTCGAGGGAGACGAGTTCGGCGGTGAAACCACCTTCGCCTTCGACCCGCATGTGCACGGCGGGATCCGGTGACGGTCCGCCGAGCCACGCGCCGAGCGTGAACGGCGCGACCGGAAGATCTGCCTGCGGCAGCGACAGGGGCCGGGCATTGGCAACAGTGTGGGCGGCATCGATTGTGGCGGCCAGTTCGCCGGTGGTGCGCACGACGCCGTCGGCGGTGCGCCACTGGTGCTGTTCGTCGGCTACGAGGACGGTGCCGTCGGAGAACTCCACCTCGTAACAGGGTCGGCCGTGCATGACCTCGGTGGCCGCGAGCACGCGGGTGGGGCGACCGTCGGCGGCGAGCAGGTCGTCGCCGACCGCGACCTCACCCATCGTGGTCCAGCCGCTGGGCGTGGGCAAGGGAGTGTCGAGCGCGAGCGCCTTACCGACACCGGGCCGCGCAGCGACGATGATCATCTGCCCGGCGTGCAGGCCGTTGGTGAGTTCGTCGAGTTCGGTGAAGCCGGTGGGAACGCCCAGGGAGACACCGCCGCGGCTCGCGATGGAGTCGATCTCGTCCATCGTGGGCTGCAACAGTTCCTCGAGCGCCACGAAATCTTCGGTGGTGCGGCGTTCGGCCACGTCGAAGACCTCGGCCTGAGCGCGGTCGACCACTTCTGCGACGTCCTGGCCGTCGGCGCCCGCGTATCCGTACTGGACGATGCGGGTACCGGCTTCGACGAGACGCCGCAGGATGGCCTTCTCGGCGACGATCTCGGCGTAGAAACCGGCGTTGGCGGCCGTGGGAACGGTCTGGGTGAGGGTCACCAGGTAAGCGGCGCCCCCGATGCGTTTGAGTTCGCCGCGCCGGTCGAGTTCGGCGGACACGGTGACGGGGTCGGCGGGTTCGCCGCGGCTGTAGAGGTCGAGAATCGCGTCGTAGACGGACTGGTGGGCCGGGCGGTAGAAGTCGCCGGGGCGCAGCACTTCGAGGACGTCGGCGATGGCGTCCTTGCTGAGCAGCATGCCGCCGAGGACCGACTGCTCGGCGACCATGTCCTGCGGGGGCTGCCGGCCGAAGTCGCCGCCCGGCTCCTCGGGAGGGCCGGGGTAGTCGGAATGACCTCGATCATCTACTACAGCCACGCGATACCGTCCTTCCCCATCCACGTACCACGCGCGGTAGCGCGCAGTCGACGGATCTCTGTACGAATCCAGTGGTGGATCCACCGATACCCGCATGCACGTTCTACCTCGTCCCACCGACAGCCTGGGAGTTGTGCGCTCGACGTTAGGGACGAAAAACGACGCCGCCAAATCGGCTTGTGCACACAGCTGGGGATAAATTGTGGAAACGGGAGGCCACAGTTGTGCACCCACTGTGTACAACTTGGGGAGAACTCATCTCACAGTTCGGATCCGTGCAGGTCGGCGGGCGAAAATGACTGTTCACACCTGTGGAGTAAAGAATTTCCGGCGTGTCGCGGTAACCGTGTCGCCCGGGCGTGTTCATCTTCGCGTTGCAAAGGCGTATACCACCAGGTCGAGTTCCCCCGAGGTTTATCCACAGGCTGTGCACAGACAGCGAAGAGCCCCACGCAGCGTGTGCGCGGGGCTCTCCGACAGCCGAAATCAGGCGGCCACGACGTCCAGGGTGAACTTCGCGGTGACGTCCGGGTGCAGCTTCACGACAACCGTGTGCTTGCCGGTCGCCTTGATGTGCGCCTTGGGCAGCTCGACGACGCGCTTGTCGATGACCGGGCCACCGGCAGCCTTGATGGCACCGGCAACATCGGCAGCGGTGACCGAGCCGAACAGCTTGCCCGAGTCGCCGGCGGACTTGACGCTCAGCGAGACGGACTCGAGGCCCTCGATGGCGGCCTTGAGCTCCCTGGCATGATCGAGACCCCGCACGGCACGAGCTTCCTGTGCACGGCGGATGCCCTCGACCTGCTTCTCAGCGCCGCGGGTGGCGACGATCGCCAGGCCGCGGGGCAGCAGGTAGTTACGGCCGTAGCCGTCCTTGACCTCAACGGTGTCGCCAGGCGCACCGAGGTTGTCCACGTCAGCGGTGAGGATGAGCTTCATCGTGTTCCCTCCCTTTCCTAGCGAGCCGTCGAGACGTAAGGAAGCAGAGCGACCTCACGAGAGTTCTTGACAGCAACAGCGACGTCGCGCTGGTGCTGCACGCAGTTGCCGGTGACGCGGCGAGCGCGGATCTTGCCGCGATCGCTGACGTACTTGCGCAGCAGCGTCGTGTCCTTGTAATCGATCTGCTGGTTCTTTTCCTTGCAGAAGGCGCAGACCTTCTTCTTCAAAACCTTCTCGCGCGCGGGCGACTTAGGCATGGTCTTTCTCCGTAATTTAAGGATGTTCCGATCGGAGGTCGGATCAGAACGGGGGTTCGTCGTCCGCGGGACCACCGAAGGAGCCGGACTGCGGAGCATTGCCCCACGGGTCGTCTCCGCCGCTGGGCGCGGTTGCGGATGCGCTTGCGCGTCCCCCGCCCGATCCGCCGGAAGAACCACCGAAGCCGCCGCCTCCGCCGCCACGGCTGGTCTTGTTGACCTTGGCCGTCGCATAGCGGAGCGATGGGCCGATCTCGTCGACCTCGAGCTCCACGACAGTGCGCTTCTCGCCTTCACGCGTTTCGTAGCTGCGCTGCTTGAGCCGGCCCTGCACGATTACGCGCGAGCCGCGGGTCAAGCTCTCGGCTACGTTCTCCGCTGCCTCACGCCAGATGTTGCAGCGCATGAACAGAGCATCGCCGTCTTTCCATTCGTTGGACTGACGATCGAAGATGCGAGGCGTGGACGCGACCGTGAAGTTCGCGACCGCGGCACCCGCCGGGGTGAAACGCAGTTCGGGGTCGGCGGTCAGATTGCCGACCACGGTGATGACGGTGTCGCCTGCCATGTGGTTCCTCCTGCTGTGTGTGGAGTCCTGATGCGCCCGAGCCTACGGCCAGACGCCGACAGGCTCACTTGCCGTGGCGCAGAACCTTGGTGCGGAGCACCGACTCGTTCAGGCCGAGCTGGCGATCCAGCTCTGCAACCGTGGCGGGCGTCGCGCTGATATCGATCACCGCGTAGATGCCCTCGGTGTTCTTGAGGATCTCGTAGGCGAGACGGCGCTTACCCCACACATCGACCTTGTCGATCTTGCCGCCTTCTTGGCGAACAACGTTGAGGAACGTATCCAGCGAGGGAGCGACGGTGCGCTCGTCCAGGCTGGGGTCCAGGATGATCATCAATTCGTAATGACGCATAAGACCTCACCTCCTATGGACTATGAACGGTCACGGACGGTCCGTGACAGGAGGGTCGTTGCGTCAGCAACCCGAGAAGCCTACATGACCGGCGCCTGACCAGCGAAATTGACCTAGGGTAAGGATCATGCGAACGAGCTCCCGGACCGCCACGCTCGTCGCCGTACTGGCGTGCGCGGTGACGCTGTGGCTCGGCTACCTCAACAAGGCGCGCTGTGCCGGACCACCGTTCGACCCCTCGGGCCGCACCCTGCGGTTCGAAGAAGTCAAGGACGCGATGGTCTGCTACTCCGACATCCAGCAGCTGTGGCTCGGGCGTGGCATCAACCTCCACCGGTTCCCGTTCCTCGAGGGCGGCATCACCGACGCCGGGCAGCTCACCGGCGGCACCGTCGAATATCCCGTGCTCGGCGGCGTGCTCATGTGGGTCGGGGCGCTCCGCGCCGACACCGACGCCGAGTTCCTGCTGTACTCCGCGCTTCTGCTCGCACCGTTCGGGCTGCTCACCGCGTGGCTGCTGGGCCGTCTCGCCGGATGGCCCGCGCTGTTGTGGTCGGCGACCCCGCCGCTCGTGCTCTACGCATTCCTGAACTGGGACCTGCCGGTCGTCGCCGTGACGGTCGCGGCCGTTGCGGTGCTCGGAGTGCACCGCTGGTCGCTGCGCACGCGCGGGATACTCGCCGCGGCGTTACTCGCGGTGGGGTTCTGTCTCAAGCTGTATCCGGGGATATTCGTCCTTCCGCTGATGCTCTACGTGCTCACCGGAGGCGCATCCGGTGGCCGCCGGGACGTGCGTGGCGCGCTGGCAGTGGTCGGTACCGCGATCGCGACGGTGGTCGCCGTGAACCTGCCCTTCGCGGTTCTCGGTTACGAGGGGTGGCGGGCGTCGTTCGCGTTCCAGCAGAATCGCGCCGCGGACGCCACCAGCAACTCGATCTGGTACTGGGGACTGCGGCCCCTGATGGGCGGTTACCAGGGATACGAGGTCACCGCCGATTACAACGACATCGTCGCCGTCGTCTCACCGCTGCTCATCGGCGTCTCGTTCGTCGCCGCCCTGTGGATCGGGTGGCGGCGCTACCTCCGGGACGGCACCTACCCGTGGCTCGCGGTCGCGGCGGCGATGCTGTGCGGCTTCCTGCTGCTGCACAAGGTGCACTCTCCGCAGTACACGCTGTGGCTGCTGCCGATGCTCGTCCTGCTGCGAGTGCCGTGGACGCTCGTCGCCGCGTATCTCGTCGCCGACCTTTCGATCGGCATCGGCATCTTCCGGTGGTTCGACGCGACCGCGGGCAACAGCGACACCACCGTCCCGCTTCTGTTCGTCTGGGTCGGGGTGTGGGGACGCGCGGTAATGCTGATCGTGCTGTACTTCGTGTTTCTGCGCGCGTCGCCGCGGCGCGCGCCATCGCCGGATACGGTGGCGGACACCGATCGAGCGTTGGCTGCTGCGGGGGAGACACGATGAGCGGGATCTGGTCGGAACACCCGACCCTCGAAGGTGCGCGGGTGCGCCTGGAACCACTGACCGGAACGCACGCACCCGGATTGTTCGCCGCCGTCGACGACCCGGACACGATCTTCCGGTGGAGCGGCGCGGTGATCCGCGATCCGTCCGACGCGCAGTCGTTCGTGCGCGCCGCCGTCGCCGACCGTATGAACGCGTACCCGCAGTTCCCGCCACCGGGCACCGGCGGATACCCCCCGCCCGGGGGTTACCGCTATCCGGCGGGCTACCCGATGCATCCGTACGGCCCGCCGCCGAACAACAACCTCGTCTACGGGCTGGTCGTCACCATCGTGTATTGTATGCCGATCGGAATCGTGTCGATCGTCAAGGCCACCAGGGTCAATGCGCTGTGGGCGCAAGGCCGTTTCGAGGAGGCGCACCGGGCGGCGGCGTCCGCCAGAACATGGGCGATCTGGTCGGCTGTGGCCGCAGTGCTCGTTCTCGCGGCCTACGTGGTCCTCTATTTCTGGTTCTGGGGCCTCGGTCGCGGCGTCCGCGAACTAGGGCGGCGACGATGCATTCCACCCTCTCGCGCCTGACCGCCCCGGCCGCGGTGGCCGCCGGGACAGCAGCTGTGTGCGCGGCCGTGGTGTGGGCCGATCCGACCACGCCGGGCGGACTGATCCCTCCGTGCCCCACCTATACGGTCTTCGGGATCTACTGCCCCGGCTGCGGAGCATCCCGGATGCTGTATTCGCTTCTGCACCTGGATTTTTCGTCATCACTGCACTACAACGCGTTGGGTGTCGCGGCCGTTGCGGTGCTGCTGGCGACTTTCGCGGTGTGGACGGTGAGCAGGGTACGGAACAGCCCGATGCCGCGGTGGGAGCGGTATCGGTGGGCTCCGCACGTCGTGCTCGCACTGGTCATGGTGTGGTTCGTGGTGCGCAACATTCCTGTCGCACCGTTCACGGCACTGCGGATCTGACTCTCGGCCGGGGACCGCGTCGCCCGAACCGCGCCGGTCACGCGGCGCGGAACAACCTCAGTGCGGCGTGCTGCTCGACGAGGACCCGCTGGGGGGTGATGCCCAGTGCGACCGCAGTCTGCCCGGCATCGAACCCGAGGATCGTACGGAGAATCAGCGTTTCCTGCTGCAGCCGGGTCATGCAGGTGTCGGTGGGCGCACCGAACCGGCGGTCGGCCGCAACGACCGCGGTCGAATAGGTGAACCGCACGAAATCGCGTTGCGCCCCGGCAGGCGAGGAAAGGACCCCGAGGACCGTGCGACACACCTCGAGTGCGAGCCGGTCGGCATCGTCGAACGAATGGCCGGTGGCACGGGCGCGGGCGCGGCAGTACCCGGACGCGGGAGGGTACAACATACGCAGGAGCGCGGGAATTGCCGCCGCATCCCCTGCGGCCACGGACCATGCGAGCTCGCACATCGTGAACCTTCCGCCGGCACGACCGGCAGGGATGTGATGCAGTTTGCGATATTCGGTACTCACGGCTCCCCCTCCGTCCTGTATCGAGCCTAGGACGAGCTGCGTTCGGGCGCCGTCCTTCGATCGGATGATTTCGGGACCGTACTGCGATGGTGCGGCGGACGGAGTCGGGACGGCAACCACCGCGGGGGCGCGTCGGGTGCCTGGTCGAGAACCCCACCGACCGGATCGTCGACGAAGCCGAACCGCACGGGATCTGCGACCGGATGCCGGATCTGCCACAACACCGCCGCACACAACGCGACCACTGCGACGTCACGGAGCAGGACCGTCGTGGTGAACCACTGTTCGGGCACGCCCTTGCCGGCGGGACCGAGGTAGTAGTACATGCGCGGCACCCACACCAGGGCGTCCACGGTCATCCACGCGAGCAGCATCCGCCGGTGTGGCAACGCCAGCACGGCCAACGGCACGAGCCACAGTGAATATTGGGGGCTCCACACCTTGTTGGTGAGCAGGAACGCGGCGACGAGCAGGAAACACAGCTGGGCCAGGCGCGGCCGTCGCGGCGCCGTGAGCCCGACCCACCCGATCGCGGCACACGCCGCTGCGAACAACACCAGCGACACCGTGTTCAGCGTCGACGCGGTCCAGTCGGGCCAGCCGACGAACGAACGCAGCACGTTGTAGACCGAGTCGGGGTCGGCGCCACGCTCGGAGTTCAGCCGGAAGAATTCGGCCCAGCCCCGGGGGTACAGCAGCATGATGGGCAGATTCACGGCCAGCCACGTGGCGGCCGTCGCGGCCGCGGTATGCACGAAGGGGCGTAGTTTGCCGGCGCGCAGACACAGCACCAGCAACGGACCGAGCAGCAACAGCGGGTACAGCTTCGTCGCGGCACCGAGACCGAGCAGCACGCCGGCGAGCACCGGCCGGCGACGCGACCACGCGAGCATGCCTCCGGCCGCGAACGCGGTTGTCAGCGCATCGAAATTGGTGAACGCGTGCACGATCACGAGCGGCGATCCGGCGACGAGCGCGGCGTCCCACACCCGTCTACCGGCCGACATCGCAGTTGCCCACACCGTCGCCAGCCAGGCCAGCGCCAACCCCCAGGTCACCACGTCGAAGTAGATCGCGACCTGCAGTCCGCCGGGCAGCCACGAGGTGGCATCCCACGCCTTGGCGATCCTCATCGACACGTACTGGTAGAGACCCGCGACGACGGGATACTCCATGTACCGGACCTGCGTCTGCCCGTCCGGGCCGGGTTCCTCCCAGGACGTTTTGTACGGGAACGCACCCTCGCTGAGCCGTTCCGCGCCGTACAGCGGAACGATGTCCGAGTAGCACATGGCCACGTACTGGCGATTGTCGCTCCAGTCGAGACCGGGAATACCGTCCGGCCCCATCGGGGCCTGCTGGATGCACGCGGCCTTCCCGAACCAGCCCAGCGCAAGGAAGACCACCGCCAGCAGCAGCATCGCCCGCAGCGGCGTGAAGAACCGAGTGCGGCCGATCAGCGCGTGCCGGCCGACCGGCCCGCCGATGACGGTGGACAGGCGCGACACCATCGGGTCGGTTCGTCCCGGGGTGTCGCGCCAGTCCACGGATCTGCAGTCGTCGGCCAGTTGTTCGGGCGATACCGGCTCCGGAGAGACGTCTCCCGTCTTCCCGCCCCCACCGTCATCGATCACGCGATACCGCTACCCGACAGGCACAGGATCGGGCTCGAGTTGACTCTGCGCTCCGGGAAGGGACCGGCCCTGCGGTGCGGGCGGAACCCTGTTGGTGGTGGGCTCCGACGGAGCGTCGAACCCGTCGGTCTCCTCCTCGGTCTCGACCTCCTCCTCGGTGGCGCCGCCCGGTCGCGACGGGACGCTCGGCTGAGTCGTCGGGGCAACACCGGGCACCGGGATGGTGACGCCGGGGAAGATCTCCACGTTCTGCGTGGTGATCTCAGGCACCGGCGGCAATGTCGGGAGCGTGCGGCTCGTTGCCGGCGCCGTGGTGGTGGGTGTCGCGGTGACCGATGCCGTCCATGTGGGCACGCCTGCAACCCCGGCGATCGAGCCGGGCTTGGGGAAGCTTTCCACCTCGGTGCCCTCGAGGGCGCCGTCCATCGTGTCCTTCCAGATGTCCGACGGCAGCCCGGAACCGTAGATCTTGCCGCCCCAGCTGTTCTCGATCGGCAGGCCCTCCTCGGTCCCGATCCACACGGCGGTCGAGAGCGACGGGGTGTAGCCCACCATCCACGCGTCCTTGTTGGAACCGGTGTCGCCGAGCTGCGCGGTGCCCGTCTTCGACGCGGACGGGCGGCCGCCGGCCAGTGCGTGCCCGTTGGAATACGCGGCGATCGGTGTCATCGCGGCGGTCGTGTTGTCGGCGACGGCCTCGTCGACGACCTGCTCACCCATCGGGTTGCCCCGATCGAGGAGAACCTCCCCGTCGGAGGTGACCACCTTCTGCACGAAATAGGGCTCGTAGCGCATACCCGACGCGGCGAGCGTCGCATATGCCGACGCCATATCGAGGACCCGCGACTGGTACTGGCCGAGAACGATGCCGTAGTTGGGACCGGCACCGTCCGGTTCGGTCAGCGTCTCACCGACCCCCGGCAGTTCCTTCGCGACACCGAGCTTGTGCGCCATGTCCGCGATGGCCTGCGGACCGTCCTCCATCTCGAGCATCATCCGGTAGAAGCTCGTGTTCAACGACCGCTTGAGTGCTTCGGCGATGGTGCACTCTCCGCACGATTGACCTTCGACGTTGCTGATCTCGATGCCGTTGACGGTGAGCGGACCGCTGTCGTACGTCTGGGAGAGGGGAACTCCCTGGTCCAGGTTCGCGGCGAGACCGAACACCTTGAACGACGAACCCGTCTGCAGTCCGGACTGGGCGAAGTCGTAGCCGACACCGCTCTCACCGCCGTAGTAGGCGCGGACCGCGCCGTTGCGCGGATCGACCGAGACGACGGCGGTGCGCAGTTCCTCGGCTTCACCTTCGAGGTTGGAACGTGCCGCGTCGAGGGCCGCGGCCTGAGCGGCCGGGTCGATCGTCGTGGTGATTTCGAGACCTGCGGTGTTGAGCAGGTTCTCGTCGATCCCTTCTGCGGACAGCTCCCGCAGCACCTGGTTCTTGACCAGGCCCTCGGGACCGGTGGTCTGGTCACCGTTGTCGAGTTCGGCCAGCGGCACGTAGGCGGGGTACTGCATCGCCGCGCGGTCTGCGGAGTTGAGGGTGCCGGCAGTGACCATGCCGTCGAGCACGTAGTTCCAGCGGGACTGCGCGCCGTCGGGGTTCTGTTCGGGATCGAGCAGCGAGGGCAGCTGGATCGACGACGCGAGCACGGCCCCCTCCTCGACGCTCAACTCGTTGACGGGCTTCCCGAAGTACGCGTTCGATGCCGCCGCGATGCCGTACGCACCGCGTCCGAAATAGATGGTGTTGAGGTACGCGGCGAGGATGTCGTCCTTCGCCCACTGGTTCGCCATCTTCGCCGAGATGACCAGTTCCTTGAGCTTGCGGGTGAGCGACCGTTCGGAGCCGACGAGCGCGGTCTTCACGTACTGCTGGGTGATCGTCGAGCCACCACCCGCGCTCTCCCTGCCGAGGACGTTGTCGCGCGCGGCGCGCGCGAAACCGCTGATCGAGAAGCCCGGATTGGTGTAGAACTCACGGTCCTCCGCGGCGAGCACCGCATTGCGGACGTGCTCGGGGATCACCTCCAGCTCGACCTCGGTGCGGTTGCCTTCCGGCGGGATCACCTTGGTGATGACACCGACTCCGTCGGAGTTGTAGATGGTCGCTGCCTCATTGGTGACGAGCTCACCGGGCCGCGGCACGTCATGCACGATGTAGGCGAGCATGAAGGCGAGCACCGGGATCAGCACTCCGGCAGCGACCACGCCGTATCCGACGCGGCGGTTGGTCTTCCACGGGAAACGTTTCCCGTTGCCCCCGTCGCCACCGTCGCCGCCTTGCCCTCCTCGGGACGCCGGCGGGACGGGCGGGGGGCCGCCCGCGGCGCGGGGAGGCTGCCCGGTCGGCGGCTGCTGACGCCCCGCCGGGGCACCCGACGCCATCTGCCGTGTCCGGTCGGCGTCGACCGGTGGTCGCGGCCCCTGAGGCCGAGCCGGGCCCTGCGCCTGGGGTGGGCGCTGTCCCGGCGGTCGCTGGGGATCGGGGCTGCCGGGCGCCGCGCCCGGGAACTGCTGCGGCGGGCGCTGCTGGGACGGGGTGCCCGGCTGCGGTCGGCCGGGCGGCTGTCCGGGAGGCGGCATCGGGGCGCGCCGCGCCGGGTTCTGGGCCGGATTCGGCTGTCCCGGGTACGGGCGCGGGGGATGCTGCGGCCGCGCTCCGGGGTGCGGTGGCGGGACGTTCGGTCCCTGCCGCGGCGGCTGGGGAGGCAACGGACGTCCCTGCACAGGTCCCCCCGCCGGGTCCGGACGCTGCGGCGGCGGACCGGCAGGGCCGTTGCGGTGAGGCGGGCTCGGCCGATTCTCGTCGGCTGGGTTGTCAGGGGTACTCACGTACATATCTCCAACTGGTTGCGCGACGCGTTACGCCGCATCCTCGATTTCTGTCCGCAGACAGCGATCGGCGACTCGGTCGTCCGGTCATGTGCAGGCAGGAATTCCGTCAGGCGTTCGATCACGTCGTCCGGAGTCCGTTCACTCGCTGGCGGTGCGACGGTTCTGCTCCGTCGACCGACGGCGTGGGCGCTTGGGTTCGGGATGCGCCCCTAGAACGTAGGACTGCACCAGGTGATTCCAACTGCATGTGCGACACACCTCCACGACGTGGACGGTGAACTCCTCCTGGCTGGCGGCGAGACGGACCAATTCTTCGGGGGTTCGGGCCGAGCCGGAAACCTGGCCGAGCTTGTCGCCGAAAACCCACGAGACGATGGTCAGCTGCTCTTTGCGGCAGATCGGGCACACGACCTCGCTGCCCCGGCCGTGAAACTTCGCGGCTCGGAGCAAGTAGGGACTGGCGTCGCAGACTTCTGCCACGCCGCGCCGACCCGAGTAGACCTCGGCGAGCAACGACCTTCGCTGCAACGCATAGTCCACCACCTGCCGCTGGATTCGCACGGAGTCCAGAGTACGTGCGGGTCCGCGAGACGTGGGCAGGGTGTGGGCAGCGTGACGGTTTTCGAGGCACTCGATTCTGACGGGCCACCGCTTCGGCGGCTCGGTGTCCCACCTCGTTGTGGTGGGCTTCGTCCTCCGGGAGTATCGTCGTATATATCGGTGCGATATAGTTTCCAATCGCATCAATTGGTGTGTTCGAACGGACTTCGGGAGGTGGCACTTGCTCGAGCTGGCAATCCTCGGGCTTCTCCTCGAGGCGCCCATGCACGGCTACGAGCTCCGTAAACGACTGACCGGTCTTCTCGGCGCGTTTCGCGCCTTCTCCTACGGTTCCCTCTATCCGACCCTGCGCCGTATGCAGGCCGACGGTTTGATCGAGGAGAACGCCGGAGTGCCCGGCCCCGTCAAACGGCGTGCCCGTCGCGTGTACCAACTCACTCCCGCAGGTCGGGAACGCTTCACCGAGCTGGTCGCCGACACCGGACCACAGAACTACACCGACGACGGATTCGGCGTGCACCTCGCCTTCTTCAGCCGCACCCCCGCCGAGGCGCGGATGCGGATTCTCGAAGGCAGGCGCCGTCAGGTCGAGGAGCGCAGAGAAGGGCTCCGCGACGCGATCGGGCGGGCCAGCGGCACATTGGATCGCTACACCCGTCAACTCCACCAGCTCGGTCTGGAATCCAGCGAACGTGAAGTCCGCTGGCTCAACGAACTGATCGCCGCCGAGCAGTCCTCAACAGCAAGCAACAAAGAAGGAGAACCCGACCATGGGTGAGAACAGCACCTCGGTGCGCGTGGCCATAGTGGGCGTGGGGAACTGTGCCTCGTCCTTGGTCCAGGGCGTCGAGTACTACAAGGACGCGGATGCAAGCGCGTCCGTCCCCGGTCTGATGCATGTCGAGTTCGGCCCGTACCACGTACGCGACGTCAAGTTCGTCGCCGCGTTCGATGTGGACGCCAAGAAGGTCGGATTCGACCTGTCCGAGGCGATCCTCGCGAGCGAGAACAATACCATCAAGATCGCTGACGTGCCGCCCACCGGTATCACCGTCCAGCGCGGCCACACCCTCGACGGCATCGGCAAGTACTACGCCGAAACCATCGAGCAGTCCGACGCAGAGCCGGTCGACGTGGTCAAGGTGCTCAAGGACGCCGAGGTCGACGTTCTCGTGTCCTACCTGCCGGTGGGCTCGGAACAGGCCGACAAGTTCTACGCCCAGTGCTGCATCGACGCCGGTGTCGCCTTCGTCAACGCGCTCCCGGTGTTCATCGCCTCCGACCCGGTGTGGGCGAAGAAGTTCACCGACGCCGGTGTCCCCATCGTCGGCGACGACATCAAGTCGCAGGTCGGTGCCACCATCACCCACCGCGTGATGGCCAAGCTGTTCGAAGACCGCGGCGTCGTGCTCGACCGCACGTACCAGCTCAACGTCGGCGGCAACATGGACTTCAAGAACATGCTCGAGCGTGAGCGCCTCGAGTCGAAGAAGGTTTCCAAGACCCAGGCCGTCACGTCGAACCTCACCGGCCCGCTGGCCGGCAAGGTCCACGACCGCGACGTGCACATCGGCCCGTCCGACTACGTGCAGTGGCTCGACGACCGCAAGTGGGCGTACGTCCGCCTCGAGGGTCGCGCCTTCGGCGACGCCCCGCTCAACCTCGAGTACAAGCTCGAGGTCTGGGACTCCCCGAACTCCGCCGGCATCATCATCGACGCGATTCGCGCGGCGAAGATCGCCAAGGACCGCGGTATCGGCGGCCCGATCCTTCCGGCTTCGGCCTACCTGATGAAGTCCCCGCCGGTTCAGATCGCCGACGACGAGGCTCGCACCCAGCTCGAGGCCTTCATCATCGGCGCCGACGCCTGACACACCCTCCGGGTCGATCGAACGGCCGAATGCCACCTTCCCCCAGTTGCTCTGGGGGAAGGTGGCATTCGGCTGTCTGCGTCGGAGATCAGGCCATCCGGCGGATCACCGACAGCGGCAGCACCTTCATCGCATAGGCGAACGGTACCCAGGGCCAACTCGGCACATACGCCTTCGCCGGCTCCCGCTCGATGGCCGCAGTCAATGCGCGGCAACCCGTTTCGGTATCGACGATGAACGGAACCTTCTTCACTTTCTCGTTGATCTCCGACCGGATGTAGCCGGGAAAGATGGTGCTCACCCGGATCCCGGTGCCGGTCAGATCCGCTCGCATACCCTCACCGAGCGACGCGACCGCCGCCTTCGACGCCGCGTACGTCGTCATGTTCCGCGGCATGCCCCGCAAGGCGCTCATCGACGAGATCAGCACCACGTGTCCCACACCGCGCGGGCGCATCAGCTCGAGCGCTGCCTCGCTCTGCGCGAGCGCCCCCAGGAAGTTGGTGTTCGCGGTTTGCGCGTTGGCCCGGAAGTATCCGGTGCCGAGCGGTTGCCCCTTACCGAGACCGGCGTTGACGATCACCCGGTCGAGGCCGCCCAGTTCGTCGTCGAACTCCCGGAACACGGTGAAGACGTCTTCGTGGCGATCGACGTCGAGCTGACGAATCGCGACCTCGACGGCCGGATTGATCGAGAGCAGTTCCGACCGCAGTGCCTCGAGCCGCTCGATGCGCCGGGCCGCGAGCGCGAGATTATGGCCGCGCGCGGCGAATTCGCGTGCCATGCCGGCACCGAGACCGGAGCTGGCACCGGTGATGAGGATATTGCGTCGACGCGGCCGGCTCATCGGCCCTCCTTCTCGATTCGATCAATAATGGCGTTGCAGCGGGTGTCGAGATACCCGACGACGACCCAGAAATCCTTGAACGCCGGGTTCGTGGTCTGGCCGTGGTGGAAGCGGTAGTAGATCTGCTGGGCGATCACCGCGAGGCGGAACAATCCGAACACCTCGTAGAAGCCCCAGTTGTCGACCGGCAGGCCGGTTTTCTCGGCGTAGTAGTCGACGATCTCCCGGCGTGTGAGCATGCCCGGGAGATCCGACGGTTGCCTCTTGGTGGCGAGCAGCATCGGGTCGTCGTCCGCCTGAACCCAATAGGCAAGGGAGGAACCGAGGTCCATGAGGGGATCGCCGATCGTGGCGAGCTCCCAATCCAGCACCGCCACCGGCTGCAGCGGGTCGCGTTCGTCGAGCACGATGTTGTCGAGCCGGAAGTCGCCGTGGACGACGGTCGACGCGACGTCGGCGGGCTGCTTCTCGGTCAGCCACCCGGTGACCCGGGCGAAGTCGGGGACATTGTCGGTGCGCGCCTTGGCGTAGCGCGCCGTCCAACCCGAGACCTGCCGCGCCACATACCCTGCGCCGCGGCTGAATTCATTCAGTCCGGTGGTCTCCGGGTCGACGGCGTGCAGTTCGACGAGCAGGTCCACGATCCGCAGGCACAGCGTGCGGGTCTGTTGCGCGGTCAGATCCGGCGCCGCCGGAGGGTTGCTGCGCAGGATGGTTCCGGGAACTCGCTCCATGACGTAGAAGTCGCTGCCCAGCACACCGGGGTCGGTGCACAATCCCACCATCGTCGGCACGTACCGATAGGCGGGCGCGAGCAACGACTGGATGCGGTATTCGCGGGCCATGTCGTGCCCGGACGACGGCTTCGCACCGGCAGGCGGGCGACGCAACACCAGGTCCCGATCGGGATAGCGCAGCAGATACGTCAGATTCGATGCGCCGCCTGCGAATTGGCGAACCTCCGGAACACCGCTGATCCCTGCGCGCTCACCGAGCCACGCCACGACAGCGTCGACGTCGAACGCATCCTCCTTGCGGACGGCGCGCGCGTTGTCGGGAAGGTCGGTCAATGTAGTACCCCCATCATCACAGCATTACCCCATCTCAGTTGTACTTACCCAGCTCGAACCGGGCGACAAGGCCCTGATGCACCTCGTCCGGACCGTCCGCGAGCCGCAGCGCCCGGGCCGCAGTCCACGCACCGGAAAGCGGAAAGTCGTCGGACAGTCCTGCGCCGCCGTGGATCTGGATCGCGAAATCGGCGATCTGCTGCACCACCCGCGGAGCGGCGACCTTGATCTCCGACACGGCCGACCGCGCACCGGCGAGGCCCTGGGTATCGAGCAGCCATGCCGCGTGCAGCACCAGCAACCGCAACTGGTTGATCGCGATACGGGCGTCGGCGATCCGTTCCCTATTGCCACCGAGATTGACGAGCGGCTTGCCAAACGCAACCCGCTCGAGACCGCGGCGGCAGGCGAGCTCGAGTGTCTGCTCGGCGAGACCCACCAGGCGCATGCAGTGGTGGATGCGACCGGGTCCGAGCCGGCCCTGCGCAATCTCGAAGCCGCGACCCGGCCCCGCGATGATCGCGTCGAGGGGGAGGCGCACATTGGTGAACGACACCTCGCCGTGGCCGCCGGGTTCGTCGTAGAACCCCATCGCCGGCAGCATGCGTTCGATCCTCACGCCAGGGGTGTCGATCGGGACGAGCACCATCGAATGCCGCTGGTACCTGTGCGCGTCCGGGTCGGTGAGGCCCATGAAGATCAGGATCTTGCAGTCGGGGTGGCCCACACCCGTGCTCCACCACTTACGCCCGTTCAGCACCACCTCGGAACCTTCGACGACGGCGGTCGCGGCCATGTTCGTCGCATCCGACGAGGCGACGTCGGGTTCGGTCATGCAGAACGCCGAGCGGATCTCGCCGTCCAGCAGCGGCCGCAACCAGCGCTGTTTCTGCGCGTCGCTGCCGTAGTGGTAGAGCACTTCCATGTTGCCGGTGTCGGGGGCATCGCAATTGAACACCGCCGACGCGAAGATCGAGCGGCCCATTTCTTCGGCCAGCGCCGCATACTCGACGTTGGACAGTCCCGCCCCCAGCTCGGGATCGGGCAGGAACAGATTCCACAACCCGTGCTCACGTGCCTTGCGTTGCAGCTCCCGGAACTCGGGCGACACCGCCCATGCCTGATCGGCGGAGCTGTCGCGACGCTGCGCGTGAGGTTCGCTGCGCGCCGCCCGCAGGCGCTGCTCCACGGGGACGATCTCGGTGGCGATGAAGGCGCGCAGCCGCTCGAGCAGATCGCGGGCACGGTCGGACTGTCCGAAGTCCATGTCTACTTCCCCCTGTGCGTCGGTCGAACCCAATCGGTTACAAACCGGGTATCTGGATCGTGAGACCCGGTAGCACTTCGACCTGCGGTGGCACCGGGATCTGTTCGGGGATCTGGATGGGCGGTGCCGGGATCGTGATCGGCGGTAGATCGGACAGGTCGGGGAACCGGAACGTCGGCGCCGGGACCGCGGTGCTCGGCCGGCTGATTCCGGGATCGGACGGCACACCGGCCTGACCGTTGATCGGCGCGGGCCACGGGAAGCTCTCCACCTCGGTTCCGGTCAGGGCACCGTCCATGGTGTCCTTCCAGATGTCCGCCGGCAGGCTCGACCCGTAGATCGACCCGCCCCAGAGGTTCGTGATCGGGCCGGCGTCGGGTGTGCCGATCCAGACCGCGGTCGACAACGACGGGGTGTAGCCGACCATCCACGCATCCTTGTTCAGCCCGGTGTCACCGAGCTGGGTGGTGCCGGTCTTCGCCGCGGACGGACGCCCGCCCGCAAGCGCGTGACCACGCGAGTACGCAGCGATGGGAAGCATCGCCTGGGTCGCGTTGTCGGCCACCGCCGGGTCGATGCGCGGCTCGCCCGGTGACGGGGGCCGCTCGAACAGGACGACACCGTCCCGGGTGACGACCTTCTGCAGGAAATACGGCTTGTGGAACGTGCCCGACGCGGCGAGCGTCGCGTACGCCGACGCCATGTCGATCACCCGTGCCGGGTACTGGCCGAGAACGATGCCGCCCTCCGGGATGCCGTTGCTCTCGGTGAGCGTTGTGCCCTCGATACCGGGGATCTCCTTCGGGATTCCGGCCTCGTGCGCCGCCTGCGCGATCTTCTGCGGACCGTTCTCCATCGACATCATCAGGCGATAGAGGCTGGTGTTCAGCGACCGCTTGAAGGCCTCGGCGATGGTGCACGTGCCGCACGACTCGCCTTCGACGTTGTTGATCTCGAGATTGCCGATGGTGAGGGGCGTGCTGTCGAATCTGGCGTTGAGGCCGATGCCTTCCTTCAGCGCCGCGACGAGACCGAACACCTTGAACGCCGAACCCGTCTGCAGGGGGGCCTGCGCGTAGTCGAATCCGGCGCCGTCCTCACCGCCGTAGTAGGCACGCACCGCACCCGAGCGCGGATCGACCGACACGACGGCGGTGCGCAATTCCTCGGGTTCGCCCTCGAGGTTGCTGCGCGCCGCATCGATCGCGGCCTGCTGCGCCTTCGGATCGATCGTCGTCGTGATCTGCAGGCCCTCGGTATTGAGCACCTGCTCGCTGATGCCCTCCGCCGACAGTTCCCGCAGGACCTGGGATCGGATGAGCCCCTCCGGGCCGGTTGCCTCGTTCGCGAGCGCGAGGTAGTTCTGCGGCACGGTCGCGGGAAACACCTGCTCGGCACGTTCGCCTTCGGACAGCACATCCATGTCGACCATGCCGTCGAGCACATAGTTCCAGCGCTCCTCGACGGCCGGACGGTTGGTTTCGGGATCCAGTGACGACGGCGTCTGGATCACACCCGCGAGCACCGACCCTTCGGTGACCGTCAGCTCGCCGACCGGCTTCCCGAAGTACGCCTGCGACGCCGCGGCGATCCCGTAGGCGCCGCGCCCGAAGTAGATGGTGTTCAGGTACGCCTCGAGGATTTCGTCCTTCGACCATTCGCGGGCCATCTTGGTGGAGATGACCAGTTCCTTCATTTTCCGGGTGAGCGTGCGGTCGGCGCCGACCAGCGAGTTCTTCACGTACTGCTGGGTGATCGTCGAACCGCCGCCCGCGGTGTCCTTGCCCATGACGTTGTCCCGGACGGCACGCGCGAATCCGCTGATCGAGAATCCGGGGTTGCTGTAGAAGTTGCGGTCTTCGGCGGAGAGCACGGCGTTGCGCACGTGTTCGGGTACCTCGGCCAGATCGATCTCGACCCGGTTGCCCTCCGGCGGCACGACCCGGGTGATCTCGGTGGTTCCGTCCGCCGCGTAGATCCGTGCGATCTGGTTGGTGGTCATGTCCGACGGCCGCGGCACCTCGGCGGAGAGATACGCGGCAGTGAACACCCCGAGCGGCGCGATCACCAGCACGGCGACCAGCGCGAGCACCACATAACGAACGATGCGCCACCGGCGCGAATTTGCGTCGCCGGCGGCCGTGTTCCTCTTGGACGTCGATGGGTTCGGGGAGCTCACACGTACCACTTTCTCGGAATCCGGAGTCGACAAAAGCCGATACCCTGCCGACCGTATGCTACGGAGTCCGTACCGGATATGAGGTACCGAGGAGGTCAGGGCCTGGCGCGTCGCCACGCGCGGAACGCGAACCACCAGGCCACCGCGAACCCCAGCAGCACCAGGGACGGCACGATTCCCGGTTGCGGCGACGACAGTTCGGCGACCGCACCGACCACTGCCATCACCGTGAACACCGTCAGGAAACCGAGGAGCATTTCGAGCTGCTGACGGCGGGGCAACCGTCTCACGACTTGACGCCGCCCGCGGTCAGTCCCGAGATGATGCGGCGCTGGAAGACCAGAACCATTACCACGAGCGGCACCATCACGAGGGTGCCACCGGCCATGATCGACGCGTACGGCGTGACATAGGGGTCGTTGCCGGTGAACCGGGCCATCGCCACCGTCACCGGTGCCGTGCGCTCGCTCGAGAGCTGCGACATCAGCAGGTACTCGTTGACCGTGGCGATGAACGCCAGGATGGCGGTGGTGAACAACGCCGGCGCGGCGAGCGGAAGCATGATGAGGCGGAACGCCTGGCCGCGTGTCGCGCCGTCCATGCGCGCGGCCTCCTCGAGTTCCCACGGCAACTCCGAGAAGAACGACGTGAGCGTGTACACCGTCAGCGGCAGCACGAACGAGATGTTCGGGATGATGAGCGCCTGGTAGCTGCCGATCCAGCCGATGTCGGTGAACAGCTGGAACAGCGGCGTCACCAGGGCGACGACGGGGAACATCGACGCGCCCAGGATGATGCCGGTGACGAAATACTTGCCCCGGAAGTCGAATCGCGACAGCGCGTACGCGGTGAATACGCCGATGAGCAGAGCGATCGCGGTGGTGGCACCCGCGATGATGACGCTGTTGAGCAGCGCCCGCGAGAAGTTGACCTTCGCGTCGGGGTCGAGTGCGTCGGCGAAGTTCTGCAGGGTCGGGTTGGTGGGCCACAGCGACGTGCTGAAGGTGTCCGCGGGATCACGCAGAGCGGTGACGATCATCCAGTAGCAGGGGGCCAGGCCCCACACCACGATCAGTGCCACCCCGAGATAGGTGCCGAACGAGCGCCACCCGGCCCGGCCGGCGCCGGCGCGCGCGGGGGGAACCGGGACGGTGGGCGATTTCTCGGGGATGACGGTGTCTGTGGCGCTCATGCCACGTCTCCCTTCCGCTGCTTTTCCTGCGTGCTGACCGCGTTGGCGCCGAGGAACCGCACCAGGACGAACGCGACCCCGAAGATGATGAGGAAGGTGATCGTCGACAGTGCCGACGCCGAGTTCGCACCCTGCCGCATCTGATCGACGACGAGCACCGAGATGGTCGAGGTCGCCGGGTTGGAGCCCATCATGATGGCGGGCAGGTCGTACATGCGCAGCGCATCCATGGTGCGGAACAGGATGGCGACCATCAGCGCCGGCTTGACCAGCGGCAGCGTGATCTGCGTGAACCGCTGCCACGCGTTCGCGCCGTCGACCTTCGCCGCCTCGTACACATCCGACGGAATCATCTGCAGACCCGCGAGAACAAGGAGCGCCATGAACGGCGCGGTCTTCCAGACGTCGGCGACGATAATCGCGAAGCGAGCGGGCCACGGATCGGCGGTCCACAGGTAGTTCGTGCCGAGCAGCTTGTTGGCGATGCCGTCATTCGCGAATATGAAGAACCACAACTTCGCGGTGACCGCCGTGGGAATGGCCCACGGGATGAGCACCGATGCCCGCAGCAGGCCCCGGCCACGGAACGATTTCGCCATCACCAGCGCCATCGTGAAACCGACGATTGTTTCGAGCGACACGGTGACGACCGTGAAGAAGAACGTGTTGAAGATCGATTGCCAGAATTGGGAGCCGAGCGTGCCCGGCGGGCAGGGAATCGTCCCCGTGGCGGTACCGCAGGTCTGGGTGAGCCAGCGCGTGTAGTTCTCGATGCCCGTGAAGCCACCGGTGACGAATCGTCCGGTTTCGGGGTCGAGGGTTTTCGCGTCGCCGTGCAGCGACATCCATACCGCGCGTCCGAGCGGGTACAGGATGATGACCGCCAGGACGATCATCGACGGGGCGATGAACACCCAGATCGGTACGCGGCGACGAGTCGTCGCCGCCGTCACCGATGAACCCGGCGGCGTCGGGTATTCGGGTACACGATGCCGTCCGCCGACACGCCCGCGGCCGGGACTCGAAGTCCCGACCGCGGTGCCGTGCGGCGGATCCGCCGGTGTGTCTACCTGCGGTTCTGCCATCTACTTACTGCTCCTAGAGGATCAGTTACCGGCGGTTTCGATGCCGGCCCGGGTGTCGTCCAGAGCCTGTTGCACGCTCTTCTCGTCTCGGATGGCAGCGTAGGCGTTGTCGGCGATCGCCTTCGACACCTGCGAGTAGTACGGCGACGACGGACGCGGCTTGGCGCTTTCGAGGGCTTCCTTCAGCGTCGAGAAGTACGGGTACTGCTCGAGGATCGCGGGATCGTCGTAGACCTCCGCGAGCACCGGTGCGCCGCCGACCTCGGCGTAGTAGGTCTGCGACTTACGGGTCTGCATGAACTCGAGGAAGTCGCGCGCGGTGGCGGGAGCATCCGTGAATGCGCTGATGCCGACGTTGTAGCCACCGAGTGTGGAAGCACCCGGACCATCGACACCCGGCAGCACGGCGATGCCGTACTTGCCCGCGACCGACGACGACTCGCCGTCGGTGTAGAAGCCGGGCCACGTGCGCAGGAACATCGCCTCGCCGTTACCGAACGCGGTCTGGGACTCACCCTCGGTGTACGTCTGGGCGGCGGCGGGGATCGTGCCGTCCTTGAACGCGTCGACGATGAACTGCAGACCCTCGGTGGTGGAGTCGTCGATGGCCGGGGTCAGGCCGTCGTCCTCGACGAAGCTGCCGCCGAAGGCGTTGACGATCTCGGTGACGTTGACCGTCAGGCCCTCGTAGTTCTTGAACTGGCCGATGTAGCAGGCGATGCCCGCTTCCTCCGCCTTCGGGCACTCGCCCTTCAGCTCTTCCCACGTGGTGGGCGCCTTGTCGACGAGGTCGTTGCGGTAGTACAGGAACGCGCCGTTGGTGTTCTTCGGCGCGGCGTACAGGGTGCCGTTGTAGGTGGCGGACTCGACGGTCGCGGGCAGCAGACCCGACGTGTCGATCGCATTGTCGCCCTCGAGCGGCATCAGCCAGCCGTTCGCGGCGAACTCCGCGGTGTTGGTGACGTCGACGGCCACGAGGTCGTACTCGTCGCTGCGCGCCTGCATGCGCTGCGCGATGTCGTCGTACTGGTCGTTCGCTTCCGTCGCGAGCGGCTTGAACGTGACCTGCTCGTCGGGATGCTCGGCATTCCAGTCGGCGATGATGCTTTCGAGGGCTGCGTTCAAGGGGTCCTGCCCCTCGACGATGGTGATCGGGCCGCGGCCTTCCCCGGCGGCCGCGGTGCCGTCGCCGGCACCGGTCTCCGTGCCACTGCCGCCGTCGTCGGAGGAACATCCGGAGATGACCAGAAGCGATACCGCGGACGCGGCGATCGCAGCCCGGCGCATCGCCTTCGTATTCAGAACCATGAACCACTCCCGTGTGAGTCGGAAATACACTCGTCGGTAACCGCGGGGGCACCGACGCCGGCACTACTGTGGCACGGGCCACCGAGAAAAGTCGGCATTCCGCCCATCCTGAATCGGTTGTGTGTCGAGCAACGCCGCAGCGTTCAGCCGATTCGCCGTCCGTCGGACGTCTTGAACACATGCACCTGGTTCGGATCGAAACGCAGGTGCACCCGCTCGCCCTTCTGCGGCGGGTTCCGCCAGTCGCTGCGCGCGACGATCTCCTGCGAGCGTCCCCCGACCTTCGCCCTGCCGTACACGTACGCGTCGGAACCCAGCTCTTCCACGACGTCGACGTCCATCTCGAGTCCCTCGTTCGAAATCTCGAGGTGTTCCGGGCGGATGCCGAGCACCACTTCCGTCTCGGTGACCTGCCCGACGACGTCGCGCGGGACCGGTACATGCATGTCGCCGAAGGTGACACCACGGTCGAATACCGGCAGGGTGAACAGGTTCATGGCGGGCGAGCCCATGAAACCTGCGACGAACACGTTGGCCGGCTTGTTGTAGAGCACGCGCGGCGAAGCGCACTGCTGCAGAATGCCTTTTTCGAGCACGGCGACGCGGTCGCCCATCGTCATGGCCTCCACCTGATCGTGCGTGACGTACACCGTCGTGGTGTTGAGGCGCCGCTGCAACTGCGCGATCTGGGTGCGGGTCTGCACGCGGAGTTTCGCGTCGAGGTTGGACAGCGGCTCGTCCATGAGGAAGACCTGCGGTTGCCGCACAATCGCCCGGCCCATCGCGACGCGCTGACGCTGGCCGCCCGACAGTGCCTTGGGTTTGCGGTCCAGGAACTGTTCGAGGTCGAGCATTTTCGCGACCTCGACCACCCGCTCACGGATGTCCTTCTTCGGTATCTTCGCGAGCTTGAGCGCGAACCCCATGTTCTCGGCGACCGACATGTGGGGGTACAGCGCGTAGTTCTGGAACACCATCGCGATGTCGCGTTCCTTCGGATCCTGTCCGGTCACGTCGCGATCGCCGATGAGGATGCGTCCGGCATGCACCGGTTCGAGCCCGGCGAGCATCCGCAACGACGTGGACTTACCGCAGCCCGACGGCCCCACCAGGACGAGGAACTCGCCGTCCTCGATCTCGAGATCCAATGCGTCGACCGCAGGAGTGCTCGAACCGGGGAACAGGCATGTCGCCTTGTCGAAGGTCACCGAGGCCATCGCAGATCCTTTCCGAAGCGGACACGCACGTGCGGTACGGGAATCTACCGTGTGCCGCGCGTTTGTTCGGTGATCGGCACCACGTCGTCGTCACCCCACACCTGGATGCCCCGCAAGCCGGGTACGTCGCCGCGATGGAACACCGGGTTGCGTCCCTGTTTGCGCTGGGCCGAGTAGTTGTGGAACAGGGCGTAGGCGACGCCCGACAACGGGACCAGCGCAATCAGGTTGACGGTCGCCATGACGCCCATCGACAGGTCGGCCAGCGCCCACACGAGCGGCACCGAACCGATCGCGCCGAGGAACACGCACAGCACCACCAGCGACCGCAGGTAGGGCAGCGCCCTGCGTGAACCGGTGAGGAACTCGATGTTCGATTCGCTGTAGTAGTAGTTGCCGATGACAGACGTGAACGCGAGGAAGGAGATGAGGACCGCCAGGAAGTGGACGGTCCAATCGCCGAGTTGCAGTGCGAGCGCATTCTGGGTGAGTGCGGCGCCCTCGAGGCCCGAGCCGAATTCCGGCTCCGACAGCAGGATGATGAACGCGGTGATCGAGCACACGAGCCACGTGTCGAAGTAGACGCCGAGACTCTGTACGAGGCCCTGCTTGACCGGGTGCGACACCGACGCGGTTGCGCCGGCATTGGGCGCCGAACCCATACCCGCTTCGTTCGAGAACAACCCTCTCCGGATGCCGTTCATGAACGCCGCACCGAATCCGCCACCGGCGATCTCCCGGATGCCGAAGGCGTTATCGAATACCAGCCGGAACATGCCGGGGACCTCATCGATGTTGAGAACCACCACGATGACACCGAGGATCAGATACGCGGCCGCCATGACCGGCACGACCACCTGTGAGACCGCCGAGATGCGTCGCACCCCGCCGAAGATCACCACTGCGACGAGGATCGCGACGAGCGCCCCGATCCCGACCTGCAGCGCTGTCGTCTTCTCTCCGACGGAACTCGACACGGCATCGACGACCGAGTTGGTCTGGACCGCATTGAACACGAACCCGTAGGTGATCGTGATGATCACCGCGAAGATCATGCCCATCCAGCGTTTACCGAGGCCGTACTGCATGTAGTACGCCGGACCACCGCGGTAGGCACCCTTGTCGCGCACCTTGTACAACTGCGCAAGGGTGGACTCGACAAACGCGGTCGCCGCCCCGGCCAGCGCCATCATCCACATCCAGAACACCGCGCCGGGCCCGCCGATACTGATGGCGATCGCGACTCCCGCGACGTTGCCCGTCCCGACGCGGGAGGCAGCCGAGATCGAGAACGCGCGAAAGGCCGAGATCCCCGGTTCGCCGTCGGGCAGCGCTTCGGGTTTCTCCACGACCGAACGCAGCATGTCGGGGATCAACCGGATCTGGATGAACCGCGAGCGGAATGAGTAGTAGAGGCCTGATCCGACCAGCAGCGCAATGACGCCGTACCAGAACCAGTCGTTGATATCGGTGACGAAATCGACCACAGCATCCATTTCACAGATCCTGGACGGTCGCATGAAATCTCGCAGCCTTTCGGCGTTACAGCGCGTCGGTGGATGGTTCTACGCTCGTCTGCGTGAGTTCGGACAAGATGTTGACCCGCATCGGCGGCCTGCTGCGGCAGGCGGAGTCGACCGACAACCCCCACGAGGCCGATGCGTTTCTCGCCGCAGCCCAGCGGCTGGCGACGACAGCCTCGGTGGATCTGGCCATCGCACGCTCGCACACCGCATCGCGGGAGAGGCGCGCGACGCCCGTGCAGCGGCTCGTCACCATCGGTGAGGCAGGAAAGAAAGGACTGCGCACCTACGCGCAGCTCTTCCTGGCGATCGCCGGCGCCAACGACGTGCAGTGCGACATCACGTCGACCTCGACCGTCGTCTACGCCTACGGGTTCGCCGACGACATCGACGTGTGCGAGGCGCTGTATTCGTCCCTGCTCGTGCAGATGGTCCGCGCCTCCGACACCTACCTGCGCTCCGGCACGTATCGCAACGAGACGACGCTGCGCACCGTCGTGGAGCGACGCGGAAACCGGCAGGTGCGCACCCGTGTGCGGCGCCCCATCGCGCCGGTGACCGCGCGCCTGAATTTCCAGTCCGCGTTCGCGGCCCGGATCGGGGCACGGTTGGCGGAGACGAAACAGGACACCGAGCGCGATGCCGAGGTGTCGTCGCCGGGCACCGCGCTCGTCCTACGGGACAAGCAACTCGAGTTGCGCGACTTCTACAGCACTACGTCGGAGGCGCGGGGCAGCTGGCGCGGCAACCGGACCCCGACGGCGCGTTCTGCCGACGCGCAGCGCGCGGGCGACCGGGCCGGGCGCGAGGCCCGCCTCGGAAACGCACCCGAACTGCCCTCCGCACCGAGGACACTGGAACGGTGACCAGAATTCGGGACGCCCGCAAGTCCGCGGTGTACGAATCGGAGTCGATGGTGCGTTGCATGTTCGATCGTGCCGACGAGCGCGGCATTCGGACGGTCGAGGTGGGGGGTTCCCATCTCACATTGCCCATCGAACGCCGTTTCGCGTCGATCGAATCGGTGCAACACTATGTCGATTCGGTACTGGCGCTGGGATGGGTGCGCGACCGATGGCCACGGGCCGCGGTTCCGGTGCGGGTGCGCACCCGCGCGGGCAACACCGCCGCGCACTACGAGAGCGACTGCGCGACGATCGCATTGCCCGCCCATCATGCGAACCACGCGTGGGCATTTCGGGAACTTGTGGTGCTGCACGAGCTTGCGCACCATCTCGATCCTCAGGACCCCGACGACCCGACAGAGCCGGCTCACGGCCTCGAGTTCGTCGAGCGGCTTCTCACGTTGGTAGGCGAGATCATCGGGCCCGAAGCGGCATTCGCGCTCAGAGTTACCGGCATTACTACGTTTGGATAAGTACCAGCGTTCCGACCCGAGGGCGCAATCGGACCGATTGCTTTACCGATCCATCTCCATAACCGCGTCGTATCTTTACTTTGCAACGCCCTGCGCCAAGAAAGAGCTAGGAACCCGAAAAGCCTGAGTAATCAGGATGATTCACTCTGTTCACCGCCCTGCCCCTCGCCTGATCGTCCACTCCAACGCGACTCGAGGGCTACGGCATTTGCCGTAGTGTTGTCTACATCACAGTTGGACGTGTCGAGTGCACGCTGCACAGACATCCGCGCCCGCAGCGAAACCGCGGCGCGTCACACTCGCGAAGGAGAAACGGTGATAAATCCCGGAGCACAAGTCGCTGTAGGCGTGGGGATCGGATACTTCCTGGGCCGCACAAAGAAAATGCGAATGGCACTGATGCTCGCCGGCGCCGGTGTCACGGGCAAACTGCCCAGCAATACACAGGAACTCCTGCAGCGCGGCACTTCCATGCTCGGTTCGTCCCCGCTCGGTTCGTCCCCCGAGGTTCTCAAACTCACCGAATCCATTCGGGGCGAGTTGATGAACGCCGCACGCGCGGCTGCCGTGACGGCGGCGAGCAATCGTATCGACGCCCTCAACGAGCGACTGCAGAACCGGTCCGCCAAGTCTTCTGCCGACGAAGCCGAGCAGGACTACGACGAGGAATACGACGAACCTCGCGACGATGACGAGACGACCGAGGACGCCGAGTACGAGGACGAAGCCACCGACGAAGGTACTGACGCAGGCGACGATTCGGACACGGATACTGCCGACGCCGACGCCGACGCCGACACAGAATCCGAACCGCAGCGACCGGCTGCACGCCGGCGCTCCACACGGACTCCTGCCCGACCGCGCGCGACACGTAAAGCCGCAGCAGCCGATTCCGCCGACTCGGACGGCGAGGACACCAAAAAACCGAGGCCGCGCAAACGCGCTGCGCGTGCCGAGGGATCGACATCCGGTCGTGCTCCGGTGCGTCGCACAGGAAGGTGAGACCACATGACGAAGTCGTTGAAGGATCTACCCACCGACGTGACCGGTGCGGTGGGGAAGGCCGGTAAGACTGCGACGAAGACCGCGGGCCGCACGGGTCGCGCCGCGACCGGAGCTGCGACCGGAACCGTGAAGAAGGCAGGAGAATCCGTCCAGGAGGGGGCCGGTACCGGTGGCGGGCTGCTGAAGTCGTTGCAGAACCTCGGAGGCACCCTCGCCGAGTCGACATTGTCGAAGGTGTCGGACAGAGTCTCGGGCACGACCGGGCGGCTGCAGGACTACGCCGAGGGTGGGGGCGGAAACCTCGTGAGCGCCCTGACCGGCACCGAGAAGGACGACTCGGAGGACGGTGAAAGCACCGGATTCGGGCGTCTCAAAGAGGCCGCAAAAGACAAGTTCGAGAACGTCAAGGATGCGGTCACCGGCGGCAAGGGTAAGGGTGGCGGCGGCAAGAAGATCAAACTCACCAACATCGTCGAAAGTATCGATGTGGGTGTGCCGCTCGACTTGGCATACGACCTGTGGACCCAGTTCGCCGACTGGCCCAAGTTCATGAAGAAGGTCGAGCAGGTCGAACAGGTCCAGGACGAGAAACTGCAGTGGACCGGCAAGGTGTTCTGGTCGCGCCGGAACTGGGAATCCACGATTCTCGAGCAGGTCCCGTTCGAGCGAATCGTGTGGCGTTCCAAGGGCGGAAAAGGTTACATCGACGGCGCGGTCACGTTTCACGAACTGGTCCCGGGGCTCACCCGGATCGTCCTGATCCTCGAGTATCACCCGCGCGGGTTGTTCGAACGTACCGCAAACCTGTGGCGTGCGGTGGGACGCCGATCTCGGCTGGAACTCAAGCACTTCCGTCGACACGCTATGACCGAGGCCGTGCTCCATCCCGACGACGTGGTGGGCTGGCACGGAGAAATTCGCGAGAGCGAGGTAGTCAAGGACGACGAGACGGCCCGGCAGGAAGAAGAGGAAGAGGCAAACGCCGCCGAAGGGGACGGAGAAGACTTCGCCGAGGGTGACGAAGACACCGGCGAAGGCGACGAAGAAGACCTCGCCGAAGGTGACGAAGACACCGGCGAAGGCGACGAAGAAGACCTCGCCGAGAGTGACGAAGAC